>JBBRXH010000087.1:0-7164 GCA_038248565.1 Peptostreptococcales bacterium
CATCGAGAAAGGTATGCTTGCTGAATTAATTTTTGACAATAAGGCGCTTTTTAGTCACAGAGCCATGGCAGCTATTCTTTCGGCTATCCTTAAAATGCCACCGGTCAAAAAGGCTATGGCCAGCCGGCAGGTGAGGTCGATTTATTTGGAGAAACTTATCTCACTTCAAAAGAACTAAAACCATAAAAAAGTCCGACCTTTTCGATGTTACAAGGCATTATTAAGTTTTGATATTTTTGTTTAAAAAGCCACGAAAATGGTCTATAATATAGTCCAGAGCTGTAGTGAAATCGACCAGTTTAACCATCTGTTTTATGGCTCAGGCATTTGCCTTGAGCAGTATTTAGAAGGAGTGAATAAAATGTTTTTTAATCTGAATCTGATCCTTTATCCGGCTATTGTTGCTATAATCCTATTGATTTTCCTTGCGGGCATTAGAATTGTCAGACCTACTCACCGGGCCCTGATTGAAACCCTGGGCAAATATTCAAAATTTGCCGGACCCGGCTTTCACTGGATCATCCCGCTGATTCAAAATATGTACCAGGTCAACGTCACAGAACAGATGGTCAATGCAGAGCCTCAGGTCATTATTACAAATGATAACCTCAATGCTACCGTCGATGCTCAGGTTTATTTCAGAGTCAAGCCCGAGGAAGAAAGCGTTAAAGCCTCTCAGTATAATGCCAATAACTACCAGTATCAGGTAGTGAACCTGGCCAGAACCACCCTTAGAAATATCATCGGCACCATGTCCCTGCGTTCAGCCAACAGCGAACGTGGCGTCATCAATGCCGACCTTCATAGGACCCTGGAAACCGAAACCCAGAAGTGGGGACTTGAAATCACCAGAACCGAACTTAAAGAGATTGACCCACCAAAAGATGTCCAGGAAACCATGAACAAAGTCGTCAAAGCAGAAAATGAAAAGATTGCGGCCATCGACTTTGCAACAGCCACCGAAACGACAGCGGACGGTGTAAAGCGCGGAGAAATCAAAAAAGCCGAAGGCGTCAGGCAGGCTAAGATCCTTGAAGCAGAAGGCGAAGCTCAGGCCATCAAGCTGGTCAATGAAGCCGCCGAAAAGTATTTTGTAGGCAATGCACAAATTCTGCGTAAGCTTCAGGCTACAGAGACAGCTCTTCGAAATAACGCGAAAATTATAGTGCCAACAGGCAGCGAGATCGTCAATGTTATTGGAGAATTGGCTGGCGTAGTGCCTATTCCAAAAGCCGAAGCCAAAGCTCCGGCAAATCCCATGAAATAGATAAGATTATTTTCTGGAAGAAAGGGACGTGAGTAAAATGAAAAAATTACTATCCTTAGTGATGATTATTATGATGGGGCTAACCTTGAATTCGCCTGTTTTTGCAGCCGCGGTTCCGTCTCTCGATTCCAAGGAGCTTGCCCTTTATATCGGCAGTCCCCTTGCTATTTCAGATGGCGTCATTAAAGCACTGGATTCTGAAAATCCTAATGTTGCACCGATGATTTATAACAGCAGGACTTTGGTACCCCTTCGGGCCATTTCAGAAAACTTTGGCGCTGCGGTGTCCTATGATGCAGTGAAAAGGGCTGCAATCATAAGCTTTGGCGGAAGAGAATATACCTTTTATGTGGATAAAAACAGCTATTCGGTCAAGGCAGCCGATGGTAAAGTGACATTTAAAACCTTAGATACGAAGACACTAATAGTTGAAAGCAGGACCATGGTACCCCTTCGTGTTATATGTGAAGAGGTTTTAGGCAAAAGCGTAGGGTACAGTGAGAGCATGATTCTTGTGGGCGTCCAGGCGGCAACTTTTGCGGCCAATACAGCCCTAAAAACCGAGATCAGGACAAAAATCGGTCAGGCGGTCAAAATAACTTCCCTGAGTCAGCTGAAATCTATTGTTGCAGCAAAAACGGATATTTATGGGCCTGCAATCAGGGCCCAGGAAATAGCCAATACGCCTACAGATACCACCCAAGGTGGAGCTGTCGAACCAACCCCGGCCCCTGTGGCACCAAACACGTCTAACGAAGCGAAGGGAAGCGATAAAGCTTCTTCGGACTTCTCCACCACCAATAATCAGGTGGCGGGCATAGATGAGGCGGATATCGTTAAGACCGACGGCAAGTTTATCTATTTCACTGCAAATGGTATAGTACGTATTGTCAAGGCTGATGCGGGTAAAATGACCTTAGCAGACAGCATCAAAATGCCTGTGGATCCAAGAACGGGTCTGAGTATCTCCATATCAGAGCTTTATATTGATCAAGGCAGATTGGTTGTTTTAGGTTCACTTTGGCGCGGTGACATAGGCGTGACTCCGGATCCCATTATGCCGATGGCAGAAAAATCCATCGGGATTTATCCTCCGATCTGGCAGGGAAAGAGTTATGTCTATTGTGGTGTTTATGCCATTGACCTAAATGGAAAATCCGAACTCATTAAAGAACTTGAATTAGAAGGTTCTATGCTGTCCAGCAGAAAGAGCGGGGATACGGTTTATATCACTGCCAATAAATATTTCAATTTCTATTATCCCATGTATTCTACAGGGGGATTTACAAAACCTGCTTCCGGCAATGGGATAGATACAGGCAGTATTCTTCCGACTTATCGGGATACAGCAAAGAGCGATGCCTATAATACCCTCGGAATCAGCAAGATCATGTATTATCCGGGCAGCCCATCTCCCCAATACCTGATCGTTGCAGCTCTTGATATCCGGGATAAAAGTCAGGAAGCTTCCATTGAAGCTATTTTAGGCAGCGGATCCACGATTTATATGGATGACAGCGCCCTATATGTGGCGCAAACGGATTATAACGCATTTCAGGGCCAAATGACGGCCATCACCAAGTTTACCATTGATGGTTTAAAAATCGGATATGCCGGTGGCGGCAAGGTCAAAGGAACACTGCTCAATCAGTTTTCCATGGATGCCTTTGAAGGCAATCTTCGCGTCGCGACCACGTCCTGGGATCTTCAGAGCACGAACGGCGTTTATATACTCGACAAGGATCTTAACCAAATCGGAGCCGTTGAAAATCTTGCTCCCGGCGAAAGAATCTTCGCTGTGCGCTTTATGGCGGACAAAGGTTATCTGGTAACATTCAGACAAATCGACCCGCTTTTCGTACTGGATCTCTCTGATCCTAAAATGCCGAGAGTCACCGGAGAGCTTAAGGTTCCGGGATTTTCAAACTACCTGTATCCAGTGGCTGAAAACCTTCTTATGGGGATCGGACAGGATACGGAGGATATCTATACAAAAGATTCTTCCGGCAATGAAGTTGTCATCGGCACAAGACAGACCGGCATAAAATTCTCCCTATTTGATGTATCTGATCAGGGAAAGCCAAAAGAAATACAAAAATATGTCCTTGGCGGCAGCGGCAGCTATTCCGATATCCTCAGTAATCACAAGGCCATCATGTTTAACCTCAAGGAAAACAAACTGGCCTTTGAGGCATCGCTGACGGATAATGCCACCGATGGCAAAACAATCAATCCTCAATATTTTAATGGGGCTGTGGTTATGAGTTTTGACGTTGCAAGCGGTTTTAAGCTGGAAGGCAAACTGGAAGCTGATCCGCTGATTCAGATTGGTAGCCCGATGGAGTTTTTTGGGTATGTCCGCCGATTATGTTACATAGGAGATGTGCTCTATTACATTCAGGATGGTCAGATAAGATCATTCAACATGGATACCCTGGAGCCCATCAGCGTTTTGAAATAAATGTCTTTGCGCAAAGAAGAGGTGACTATGGGATCTAAAATTTCTGCAAAAGGGATTATGCAGATTATAATCAGATTATTGCATAACAAGGAACAAATCGGTCAGGTCCTTGAGTATCTTGATGCGAGTGAACTGGAAGCCGGTATCATAGGACTTCATCAGGACCTGCTTAACAGGACATTCAAAATGGATATCATGAACAGGGCTGATATTGAAGACTACGACATATCTTTCAGCAGCG
Source organism: Peptostreptococcales bacterium (assembly GCA_038248565.1). Taxonomy (GTDB): domain Bacteria; phylum Bacillota; class Clostridia; order Peptostreptococcales; family Anaerovoracaceae; genus JBBRXH01. Next base: position 3,970 of record JBBRXH010000087.1, read on the forward strand.
GAGAAATTCGCGTGAACGTAGATAAGTTCATTAAGGTCATGATGCTGGAAAAAGTGCTTAAAATAAAATTGACCTTAACTGAGCCAGATCTAGCTTTTGGCAGCGCCGGGCATTACTTTTTTGCCAAATATACCGTAGATATCGAAGGGGTACCGGCAATCCTTGAGAAAATGCCGGGAGGCAATTCCATCAAAGACACAATTGTTGCCACCCTGCTTAAGAATGGAACCAAAGATTTACCTTGGATCCAGGTGGTAAATGATAGACTATATATCGATTTTCTTAAAATTGAAGGGTTTGAGAAACTGCGCAAAGAAGGTATTTACGGCGTCGATGTTATAAATACCCTTGAATTGAACAAGTTGGAGAGCAAAAACAACAAGCTTCAGCTGGCCTATAAATTGTTGGATTAGTATTTACAGAGAGAATGCAGGAGGACGGCACAATTGAACAACTTAAACATGAAAGAAATGGAATCTATTAAAACCGAACAGCTGGCTATCAACACCCTACGGATATTGTCCGCTGAGGCGATCGAAAAGGCGAAATCAGGACATCCAGGTCTTCCCATGGGCAGCGCGCCTATGGCCTATACCCTTTGGGCAAGGCAGCTGAAACATAGCCCGGCCAATTCGAAATGGATCGACCGGGACCGCTTTGTGCTGTCTGCCGGCCACGGTTCCATGCTCCTATATTCTTTGCTCCATATATTTGGCTACAAAGTCAATATGCCAGATATCGAAGCCTTCAGGCAGTTTGGCAGCAAAACCCCGGGACACCCGGAATATGGTCACACGGATGGTGTGGAAGCCACAACTGGGCCTCTTGGCCAAGGACTGTGCAACGCTGTTGGTATGGCTATGGCGGAAGCCTATCTGGCTGAAAAGTTCAATCGGGAGGACTATGCCATAATAGATCACTATACCTTCGCACTCTGCGGAGATGGCTGCCTTATGGAAGGAATCACCGGAGAAGCCAGTTCTCTGGCGGGAACCCTTGCCTTAGGAAAACTCATCGTTTTATACGATGCCAATGATATCTCCATCGAAGGCAGCACCCAGCTTGCCTTTAGGGAAGATGTGGGCAAAAGATATGAAGCTTACGGCTGGCAGGTACTCAGAGTCTTTGATGGCAAAGATACTGCTGCAGTCAACAGGGCAATTGAAACGGCGAAAAAGGAAAAATCAAAACCCAGCATTATCATGGTCAAAAATATCATAGGCTATGGCAGCCCGAATAAGCAGGGCAAAGCTTCTGCTCATGGAGAAGCCCTGGGCGTGGATGAACTTAAAGCGGTGAAAGATTTCTTTGATTGGCATTATCCGCCTTTTACAGTCCCGGATGAAGTTATAAAAGAAGGAAAGCGTCTTAAAGATGAAGGAGAAGCTAAAGAAGAGTCCTGGAATGAGCTTCTCTGTGCCTACAAAAGCATCTATCCTGAACTTGGCCTCGAATTTGAGCTGTGGTTTAATGAAGATCCGTGCAGCCGACTTTCCGAGACCATTGACTTTTGGCAATTTGAAAAATCCATAGCCACGAGAGAAGCCTCCGGTCTTTTAATCAACAGACTATGCGCTATTGCACCTAATTTTATTGGTGGATCAGCCGACCTGGCGCCCTCCAACAAAACCAGAATGACAGAAGCCGGGGATTTTTCGGCTGAGAACAGAGCCGGAGCGAACCTGCATTACGGCGTTCGGGAACATGCCATGGCTGCTATTGGAAACGGATTGGTTCTTCACGGTGGCTTAAAGTCTTATGTATCCACATTTTTGGTGTTCTCTGACTATATGAAAGCGGCTATGCGGCTTACAGCTATGATGAAGCTCCCTCTGACCTACGTCCTGACCCACGACAGCATCGGAGTCGGTGAAGACGGCCCTACCCACGAACCTATAGAGCAGCTGGCATCTCTTAGGAGCATACCTGGCATGACGGTGTTCAGACCCGCGGATGCTAAAGAAACAGCCGCCGGCTGGTATTTGGCCGTTACAAAAAAAGACGGTCCGGTGTCTCTGATCTTAACGCGGCAGACCTTGCCCCTTCTTGAAGCTACGGACAGAGATGCACTGAATGGCGCCTATATTCTCAGAAATTCCATAAAAAAAGTGCCGGATATCCTGCTTATGGCTTCCGGTTCGGAGGTTCAGCTGGTATTGGCAGCTGCCGAGGAGCTTTTAAACTATGAAATCGACGCCAGAGTCATTAGCGTCCCATCCTTCGAACTATTTGATCAGCAGACTGATGAATATAAAGAGTCTGTGATGCCAAAAGCGGTGCGAAAAAGACTCGCAGTGGAAGCAGCGAGCCCCTTTGGCTGGCATAAATATGTCGGTCTTGATGGTGATATCATTGCCATGGACCACTTCGGCGCTTCCGGCAAATCCGAGGACCTCTTTCCAGCATTCGGCTTCACCGTGGATAATGTAGTCAGCAGGGCAGTGAAACTGCTTAAAGGTTAGAGGATAGTATTGCACCTACAAATTCTCTGAAGAGGGGGTGCGCCCTATTCGGCCTGGATTTAAATTCCGGATGAAACTGTACGGCTACGAACCAGGGATGGTCCTTGAGTTCTATGGCTTCAATGAGGTTCCCATCGGGCGATCTTCCTGAAAGCAGCATTCCGTTGTGCTCAAAAACCTGACGATAGTCGTTATTAAATTCATATCTGTGCCTATGACGCTCCATTATAGACCTTTGCTTATATGATTCCTCCATCTTTGACTGCGCCATTAGATCGCAGGGATAGGCGCCTAAACGCATAGTACCGCCCTTATCCGAAATATTTTTTTGATCCGGCATAATTGCGATGACAGGAAAAGCTGTGTTCTCATCGAATTCTGTTGAATTGGCGTTTTCAAAATGAAGGACGTTTCTTGCAAATTCGACTACAGCCATCTGCATGCCAAGACAAAGGCCCAAGAATGGGATTCCCTTTTCTCTTGCAAACCTGATGGCTTCAATTTTGCCTTCTATTCCTCTATAGCCAAACCCGCCGGGGACTAGGATGCCTTGACAACCAGCGAGAAGGGTCGAGACATTTTCCCTCGAGACATCCTCCGAATCAATCCACTTGATGATAACCTTGACGCTATTTTCAATGCCGCTGTGAAATAGGGATTCGGCCACGGACAGATAGGCATCGTGAAGTTTGACATATTTGCCAACCAGTCCAACAGTGATCTGTTGCTCACA
>JBBRXH010000088.1:0-7158 GCA_038248565.1 Peptostreptococcales bacterium
CCCCCGCGATCATAAGGCGCAGTCTGCCGCCGAAGATGGCGGTGACTTTTTTTAATAGGATCGGCGCGAGATCGAGGCCGATTTTTTTGGTCTTTTCATTGAGGGCCAAAACTTTCAGCAGTTTTTTATCGGACTTGGTTTTCCTGGCCTGGGACCAGATTTTTTTGTAAATGCTCTCAAAAATGAGAGGGACGCCCAGAAAAACTGTGGGCTTTGCCTCTTCAAGATTTCTGATAATGTATTTCAGCCCTTCACAGAAGGCGATTCCGGATCCTTTATAGATCGGCAGAAGGAAGCCGCAGGTACATTCATAGGTATGGTGAATCGGCAACAGAGAGAAAAAGATGTCATCCGGGACGATATGAACCAGGGTGCCCATAACCATGAGATTTTCCGTGATATTATTCTGTGAGAGCATGACGCCTTTGGCCATACCCGTAGTACCTGAGGTGAAGAGCAGAATACTCATTTTTTCTCTGTCAATCTCGGCATCCAGAAAATCTCTATTGCCATGGGAAAGTAGGGTTCGACCGTCTTCTATGACCTTACGGAGGGACATGCTTTGCGCGTTATCATCCTCAGCATCCATGTTGATTAAGACCTTAATGGAGTTCTCACCTGAAGCCTTGCTCTCAACAAAAGCCTTCTCATATTTATGAGAGAAAATGATGCATTCAACCTCAGCATCTTCAATCAGATAATTGAGTTCTTTTTGAGGCAATTCCTTATCCAGGGGAACGACGATACCGGCTCCGCATACGGTAGCCAGATAGCTGATTGCCCACTCATATCTGTTGTCCCCGATGACGGCAATCTTTTTGTCCTTTAGTCCGAGGGCAATGAGTGCAGTACCTAGGGCATCCACATCCAGCTTGGTCTGATTATAGCTGATGCCCCTATAAGGCCCTGGTGTAACATCCTTTACATAAAAGAGAATGCTGTCCCCGAAATTTCTGACGCTGGATTCAAACATGTCTTTAATATCCGTGATTGGCCTGATATCTCTATAGCGTATTTTTGGATCCGGCCATGTCTTGATCTGCTGGACTCTCTCGATGGCCGCCAGGCGCGCCGCTTCTGTATTCTGATTCATCCCGAACCTCCTATTTCTTCACTACTGCGTGTCTCTTGATTTTCTTTGTCGTCGTTTTTTCGAATTCCATTTCCCTGATGTCAAATCTTTTGATCCTTTTATAGACGGACATTTTCTCATTAGCGGAGTCTACCGCCTTTCCGATCAGGCTTCTTAAGGCCTCGGAAGAGAGCTTGCCCTGCTCCTCTTCAATAAACTCAAAATCCGGAACGATTTCGGCACATACTACGGTCTCTCCGGTTTCCTCATCTTCGAAGCCCCAAACGACCACTTCGCTGATATAGTCGCTCTTATTGACATAAAACTCCACTTCTTCGGGGAATATATTCTTGCCATTCTTTGTGACAATGACATTTTTCTTTCTTCCTGAAATATATAGGAAGCCGTCCTTATCGAAGTAACCATAATCACCCGTATACAGCCAGTCATCCTTCAGAACCTTCCCAGTTTCCTCCGGGTTTTCGTAATAACCCAGCATGACCGAAGGACTTTTGCAGATGATTTCTCCGATGCCGTTTTCGTCCTGATCCACTATTCTGACCTCTGTTCCTGGAATAGGCAGTCCAACGGAAGCAGCTTTGAAATAGCGATCCTTATTCACTGAAATAAGCGGAGCGCATTCTGTCATACCATAGCCTTGAAACATGGTGATACCCATAGCATTGAAATCTTCAATAACCCCGGGATCTGTTGCAGCCGCGCCTACGATGAACATCCTGGCATTGCCGCCTAGAGCGACATGGACCGATTTGAACATCCGTCTTGCAGCCCTGATATTCAGCATATTCAAAGTTTTGGAAATATTGACCGCCTGCCTGAGCTTTTCCGCTTTACCGCTGGCCTCGGCTTTTCTCCAGACTTTTTTATGCATAGATTCAAAAATCAGTGGAACGCCGACCAGAATCGTCGCCCTGGCTTCCGCCATGTTCTTGACGATATATTTAAGCCCTTCACAGAAAGCGATGCAGGCACCATTATAAAGCGGCGTCATGATATCTCCCGTGAATTCATAGGTATGGTGGATGGGTAGGACCGACAGCGTTGTATCTTCCTTATTAATTTTGATATATTGAGAAACGCCCATAACATTGGCGCAAATATTTCTCTGGGTCAGCATAACGCCTTTGGCAAGGCCGGTTGTTCCGGAGGTAAAAAGGATTATAGCCAGCTTATCCGGATCAATGACCGCATCAATAAAATAGCGTTTTTCTTCAGCAAGAAGCTTTCTGCCTCTCTCCATGATCAGTTTAAGGGAAAGATTTTGTGCTCTGTGGGCATCAGCATCCATGCTGATGATATAGCCGATGCCAGCGACACCTCGAACAGCTTCTTCAATGGCGATTTCAACTTTGCCGGAATAAATTACGGTGCTTACGTCTGACCTTTCCAGCAGATAGTGGAGTTCACCTACAGGAAGCTCCTTGTCCAGGGGAACGATGATGCTGTTTCCCCCTATGGTCGCCAAATAGGAGATGACCCATTCGTAGCGGCTCTCTCCGATAACGGCAATTTTTTTACCTGCCAGTCCAAGGTCCATAAGACCGGTGCCCAAAGCATCAATATCTTCTTTAAACTGTTTATATTTTATAGCCTGATAAAGCCCCCCCGGGGTGAGCTTGACCAGAAAGGCATCCCTGTCGCCATATAAGGCGGCGCTTTCGTTCACGAGGGTTTTGAGATCCGATACCTCTCTTATTTGATAAAGCGCATCCTTGAAACGCGTCATATTGATATTAAAATTAATACTCATAGTGTCACCCCTTTTACTCTTGAGCTTTATTTTACCACCTTGACAATGTTTGGGCAATCATATTTAATCTATAGTATAAGTTGGAAATCATTAGAAAAGGGTGTGCTATTATGACCAGGAAACAAATCGAAGCAAATTTTTTATTGCTTTTGACTGCCCTCATCTGGGGCTTTGCTTTTGTTGCCCAGAGAATGGGTTCGGAATTCATGGGGGCTTTCGCCTTCAATGGTATTAGATTTGCTGTAGGCGCACTGTGTCTGCTTCCGGTCATTTATTTTATGGAAAGACCTAGGAAAGGTTCTGCGTCTAAAGTTATTAAGACAACGCCTGAGGAAAATAAAACCCTGTTGATTGCTGGCTTTGTCTGCGGCGTCGTCCTGTTCTCAGCCGCTTCTCTTCAGCAGTTCGGTATATTCTTTACGACTGCCGGTAAAACAGGCTTTATTACGGCGCTTTATATCGTCCTGGTTCCTATTTTCGGCATCTTCCTCAAACAAAAGGTCGGTCTGAATGCCTGGCTTGGCGTAGCCCTTGCTACAGTGGGCTTGTACCTGCTCTGCATTACCGAGGCCTTTACTATAGGACTTGGAGATTTTATCATCCTGATCGGGGCAGGCTTTTGGGCTATGCATATCCTGCTGATCAATCATTTTGCCGGTAGGGTCTCTTCACTGAGACTGGCTTTTTTGCAGTTCGCTGTGGTTTCCATCATCAGTTTTATACTTGCCCTGATCTTCGAAACGACAACACTTGAGTCCATAAGACTTGCCATGATCCCAATACTCTACAGTGGCTTTATGTCCATAGGCACTGGCTTTACCCTGCAGATCATAGGGCAAAAAAATGCGCCTCCGACTCTCGCTTCCATCATCTTGAGTATGGAAGCCGTCTTTGGCGCCATCGGAGGCTGGCTGATTCTTGGAGAGATTTTATCCCTGCGGGAACTGATCGGCTGCGCCGTCATGTTCATCGCCATTATTATTTCCCAGCTGCCTAGCAGATCAAATATTAAATCTATAGATTCGCTTAAGAATTAATTGACATTGATATATTTGCAGCCTTCAAACGATAGGTCAAAAGTACAAATCGACTTATAAGGGCAATAGGTGCAGGCTGTAATATCAGGTTTTACCCTTTTGGGTGTTATATCCATGACCCCGGAAACCAAGGAGGCACAGAGTTTATCAACTGTCTCGTCCACAGTTTCCTGAAGCTGGTCGAACTCTTTCAAATTAAGCAATTTCCCCGAGGTGGAGGTTATCCCTCCGTCTCGGTTTTTGCTGATGGGAATGATGTCGGAGCTGCCATAAAACTCTCCGGCAATCCCGCTGATCACTTGGGGGTCATCCAGGACTATCCCATCCATTTTGAATTTTTTCCTGACCAAAGCCGCCAGATTTTCTTTGGCCGAAGCCAGCTGTTCTGTAGAAGCGTTTTGAGGTATGGTTTCATCAATTATGGCATCGTCGATGTTAAAGTAAAATACACCGGCGGGTGCTGACTTTAGTCCATTCTTCGCAGCCCGCAGGTAGAGCATCAGCTGAAGGCGCCAGCCGCCACGTACCTCAGCCAAATCAAACTTTTCTTTCCCCGACTTATAATCGATAATCTTTAGGAAATCCTGATTCTGGGCCAGGCTATCGGACGAACCTAAGACATCTATTCGGTCAATCTTGCCTTCTATAAAGAGTTTTTCATCTCCCACTTTAATTTCAATCGGCGGGAGAAGGGCGTTTTCAGCCCTGCCAAAGTCAGCTTCAAAAAAACTGTTTTTAATAAGTCCGGCTTTAACATGCTCGACCATCATCCAGGCTGTTTTACGAAAGACACCTTTGATACGCTCCTGCCTGTATTGCTCCGCCTCCCCGCTGTCCAAAATGCCTTCCTTATAAAGCTCCGCTGACTCCATTACAAGCCGTTCCACCTTGCTGTCGCATTCTTCTCTGCTGATCTGCATCCAGGGCGACTCAGATGAAGTAATCTCAATGCCTTCCATTGTAAGCTCAACGGACAGGCGCTTCAGGCAGTCGTGATAGATATCTCCCATCTCTCTGCCGGAAACTTCAAAAATCAGTCTTTCCTCAGCTTTAAGTCCAAAGTTTATAAAATAGGCAAAAGGACATTTAGAAAACCTCTCGATTCGGGATGGGCTGAGGGTCAGATCCAGGTCAGCTCCTCTGCCATAGAGTTTTTTAATATAATCCAGCCCCAACTGATCAACTTTATTATCAAACAGCATGCCGCTTTTAATGCCCCTCATTTTGGCGTCGTATGCTTTTATTCTGCCGGTCTCTTCCTTTGCATCCTGACGAAACCAGTTATAAGTCGCCTTCCAGACATCGTCTATACTCCCGGTTTCATAACCTTTACGGAGTTCTTCCGTCATATGCCTCAGCGTACTGTCCTTAGCCGTCACCAATAAAAGCGGATCCTCTCTGTTTAAAATATCCTTTGAAATAGGAACTTTTGGGAATATCTTTCTCAATTTATCCAAAATCAAAGACTGCCTGATTTCTTTTCCCTCAAGATCAGCCGCCGAATAGCCCATCCACAGATATCCCGTAGGCTTAGACAGCGTTCTGTAGATTGCCAGTCTTTCTTCTAAAATCCTAAGATCGTCACTTTTGCAGATTTCTATGCTGCGCTTCAGTAAAACTGACTTTTCATCTTCACTCAGCAATCCTTCCGTCATAGTCGCTGCCGGCAAAACGCCATCATTGGCTCCGATGACAAACAGGGCCTTGATTGGTCCGCTCCTTGTCCTCTGCATGGTACCGACGATGATCTGATCTGCTGTAGGTGGTAAAATCCCTATTTCCACGGCTTCGAACCCGGTCTTTAGCAGGCCGAAATAGGCTTCAGCAGAAAGCTGGCTATCTCCCACCAGCAAAACCAGCTGATCCAGAATATTAATGATGACGTCCCAGATTTGCTCCGTCTCCTCAGCATACTCTAAGGCATCGTTTTGTCTTAAATACTCAGTTAAAGCTTCGGCTCTTTGGGGTATTTCTGCGGTATCAGTTAGAAAGTCATAAAGGGCAACGGTTTTCTCCCTGACAGTTTCCGCCTTAAGAAATTTCTGCTCAAAATCGGAAATTAGGGAGACGACGGTTTGCCTCGACTGATTCAACTGCGTTAGTTCCTCTTCGCCCTCATCTTTAATCCCGAATTTGAATCGGGATTTCCAGCGGTTACCCTTAATACGATACTTGTAAGCATAATTATCCAGCTTTTCGTAGGCATCTACGGGCAGGGATGTCAGCCCGGTTTTGATCAGCCTGAAAACATCCTCATAGCGCCAGCCGCCTGTCAGAATATCCATAAGTGCTGATATATATTCAATGCAGGGGTTATGCAGTATCCCCCTCTTCTGATCGATGAAGCAAGGCAGTTCATATTCCCTGAATATACGGCGAATGATGGATGCTCTGTTTTCCATATCATTGCAGATGACCAGGATATCTCTGTAGCGCATACCCTGATCTCTGATCAGCTCTGCGATTTTAACCGCAACCGTTTCCGTCTCCGCGTAATAATTGCTGCACTGGCAAAACTCGATTGCTGCTCCTCTTGAACTGGCCGTTAGTGGTCCATACTTCTGGTAGGGATAGGCATAGAGCTCGTGCTCCAAATGAATGATTTCCGCTGCCTTTTCCCCTGATGCGGTGCCTTCTTTGATCTGATAGGCGCTGCCTATACTCTCCTCGCTTAATCTGAAGCTGTTGTCCATTACCATCTCTTTGAATTTATTGCACAGCTTTTCCTGCAGGGCAAACAAATCCCCATCTCTGGATACTCTATGACTAAATTCTGATGTAAATGACTCCTTTGAATCCAGAGTCATGATGATATGGACATTTCCGGCAGCTTTAACCAGTTCCTTTATAATGCCCATCATCTTTGGCGTATAATAGTCGAAACCATCTATCCAAATTTCTGCGCCGCTTACAAAAGCTGACTGTCCAATCTTTGAAATAAACAAGTCCAGATAATCTTCTGTATCTACATATTTACCACAAATCAGCTCTTCATATTTCTCATAAATACGATGGACATCCCCCAGCTTTTCATAAAGGATGGACTCCGGCGGAAGCTCTGCCCGAATAAGCCCAATATCTTCGGGTCTTATATTAAACTGTTTCATTTCAGAAATCAGATCATTGACTAAATCCAGAAAAGAATGCTTCTGTGACATGCCCCTAAATGTTGTTAAATTTTTCTCCTCCATAGCGGCGACTTGTGCCAGCAGCATATGCCGCCCATATTTATCAACATGAGCTCTGGTGGTCCCGCCGGTCTGATCCAAAACTTTAGC
>JBBRXH010000089.1:0-7097 GCA_038248565.1 Peptostreptococcales bacterium
CATCGCCGATAAGATTAGCCAGGGGAATTCTAAAGAATGCCCCCAGGACCTTAATGACTAAACCTGCTATGCCCAGAATAACCGCACCCTGTAGAAAGGATTTCTTAGACATGGCTTCCTCCGCTATTTGGCATAATCTATTTTCATGGTCGCCTTAATCTCGTCAAGTTTTGCCATATAGGCCTGGTCAAACAGCTTGTATAAAATTTCCTGCTGTGCCTCTGCATAGGTTTTGGTCGCGGTTTTTTTATCGATGACTTTTAGGATATGAAAACCGAATTCCGACTCAACGATGCCGCTCAACTGTCCTATGGGTGTTGCAAAGGCTGCCTCAGAAAATGGTGCTACCATCTGGTCTTTACTGAAATACCCTAGATCTCCTCCTTGAGCGCCCGAACCTGTGTCAATGGATTTTGCCTTGGCGATAGTAGCGAAATCGGCTCCGCCCTGAAGCTCTTTTAGGATCGCTTCCGCTTCAGCTTTGGTCTTGACCAGAATATGGCTGGCGCGCACCTGTTCGCTGGTAAACTCGCTCTTGTTGGCATCATAATAAGCTATACCTGCGGCTTCCGGATCCTTAAATGCTGTAGTCACTTCGCTGAAGAAGGCCGAAGTATAGTATTGATTCAGAAAGAATTTCTGCAAATACTCTTCTGTAATCTTATTATCAGCAAGGAACTTTTTTGTCGCCGCATCGGCATTAACCTGATCCATGAATTTTTTAAAATCCGCGTCTTTGGTTTCAGGAATTACAGTTTGCTTTTTCCCGTCAAAATATTGGCGAATGACTTCCATGGAAACCAGATCTTCTAGCGCTGCCTTCTTGATTTCCGCCAGCTTGGCTTTGTCCGTAACTGTTGTTAAATCTGTGCCTGTAGTCAGTCCATAGAGTGGAATGTACTGGTCAAGATCGCCGGCGGTGATCTTAACATCGTTGATTTGAACCATTTTTTTGGCATCCGCTGCCCCGCAGGCCCCTAACATCAAAATTAAGCCTGTTACTACTAGAACTACTACTGCTTTTTTTAATTTATTCATTTTTTCTCTCCCAATTCTGTGCTTTATTTGTTTGCTTATTGTTATCTTAATGAATCGCTTTCCGTCATTATAGCATAATTCATGAGGTCTCGGGCAGCAATTTTTCAATAAAGACTGCAAGTTCCTTCATTTTGTCACGTTCTTTTTTATAGCTGTATTTAATAACAGGTTTTTGTCTGGCGCTGATCAGGATTGCCGGGCCGTAATCTGCCGCCAGTTTAAACAGAAGCTGTGCGGTTAGGCTATTCTTTTCGTTGAACTCACAGACGAACTTGCCCTTTTCTTCTTTGACTTTTGAAATACCGGCTTTTTCGCTTAGGGCCTTAACGTAGGATATTTTCAGCAGATTCTCTACGACTACCGGAACATCCCCGAATCTGTCCATCAGTTCATCCATAACCTCATCCTGATCCAGCCTGTTTTTAATGGAAGCAATTTTTTTATACATGGAAAGCTTAATCAGTTCATCGGCGATATAAGTGTTTGGAATATAGGCATTGACTTCGATTTCCATGGCAGCTTCATAACCATCATCATGGGTGATTTCTCCGCCAAGTCTTCCCACTGCTTCATCCAGCAGCTTGCAATAAAGCTCATAGCCGATCATCATCATGTGACCGGATTGCTCCATGCCAAGCAGATTGCCCGCCCCTCTGATTTCAAGGTCTCTCATGGCAATCCTGAAGCCGGATCCGAACTCTGTAAACTCTTTAATGGCGCGGAGTCTCTTTTCTGCCGGTTCGGACAGAACCTTCTCCTTCTGGTGAAGCAGGTAAGCATAGGCGATACGGTTGGATCTGCCGACCCTTCCCCTCAACTGATAAAGTTGGGCCAGGCCAAACTTATCCGCATCCATGATCACCATGGTGTTGACGTTGGGGATATCAAGCCCTGATTCTATAATGGTGGTTGCCACCAGCACGTTATATTTGTGGTGGGTGAAGTCAAACATGATGTCTTCAAGCTCCCGCTCGTTCATTTGTCCGTGTGCTACTGCGATTCTGGCCTCCGGCACCAGTTCTTTTATCTTGGCGGCAATCCTTCTGATGCCGACGACTCTGTTGAAAACCACATAGACTTGTCCATCCCTATCCAGCTCCCGATAGATGGCTTCTTTGACGATCTCATCCTCCTGCTCCATGACATAGGTCTGGATCGGATATCTTTCTTCCGGCGGTTCAGAAATGACGCTCATATCTCTTATCCCGGCCAGGGACATATGGAGGGTTCTGGGAATCGGCGTAGCTGACAGTGCCAGTACATCCACGCTTTTTCTCAGCATTTTGATTGCTTCCTTATGCTGGACTCCAAAACGCTGTTCTTCGTCTATGATCAGCAGCCCCAGATCTTTAAATCCTATATCTTTGGAGAGCAGCCTATGCGTACCTATAACCACATCGATGCTGCCCTTTTTCATCTTCGATATGATTTCATCCTGCTGCTTGTCTGACCTGAATCTGCTCAGCATCTCAATTTCAAAGGGGAAATTTTCCATTCTTTCCTTGAATGTATAGTAGTGCTGATTAGCCAATATTGTAGTCGGAACCAGTATAGCTGCCTGTTTGCCTTCTGTTATGCATTTAAACACGGCTCTGGCGGCAACTTCAGTTTTGCCATAGCCTACATCTCCGCATAGCAGCCTGTCCATGGCGGTGTCCTTCTCCATATCTCTTTTGATTTCTTTGACTGCCCTGATTTGATCTCTTGTCTCTTCATAAGGGAAGAGGTCTTCAAATTCCAGTTGCCATGGCGTATCCGGAGAGAAGCTGAACCCTTTTTCTAAAGCTCTGGCTGCGGATAATGCCAACAACTCTTCAGCCATATCCTCAATTGCCGCTTTGACCTTTGCTTTGGTTTTTTTCCATTCCCCTCCGGAGAGTTTATTGATTTTCGGTGCAGCACCTTCAGCGCCCACATACTTTTGAATCATATCCATCTGTTCCACAGGGATATACAGCATATCTTCACCGGCGTATTTGATTTTTAAATAATCCTTTTTTGAGTCCTGGACACAAAGCTGCTCTATACCGATAAACTTACCGATCCCGTGATTCTCATGGACGACAAAATCCCCGACGCCGATATCCGTAAAGGCTTTAATTGGTCGGGCGTCGTCTCTTTCTATTCTGGTTCTTCTATGCTTAGCCTGGGTAAAAATATCAGCGTCCGATATGATGACAAAATGGTCTTCCGGAAACTCCATGCCCGCAGACAGAATTCCCTGAACAACCGTGACCTTGCTCTCTATACTGTTTCTGTCGAGAAAGTGCCTGATGTTGGAAGCCCGCTCAGCAGTGGAACTGGCTATAAGGATTTCAAAGCCTTTTTTGCTGTAACGTGCAATTTCTTCCTCGAGTAAATCCATTTTCCCATGATAGGTGGTGGTTTGTCTGGAAGACAGAGAAATATGTCCGTCCAGAGCATCAATGCCTTTAAGGGCCTTCTGGAAAGGCGTGAAGAGAAAGGTCAGCCTATGGGCATAAAGCTTATTGAAATCCAATTGCTCTATGCGCAGTTCGTAGTCCATTGGAATTGCTTCACCGCGTTCGAGGATATTATTGAAATCAGCCTGTGTTTCCTGCTGGCTATAATCGAGTTTCTCGAGGATTCTGTCATAATCATCCAAAAGAACGATGCCGTCACTTCCGAGATAATCCCAAAGATATTCAGTTTTAGGATAAAAGTAATGGATATAGTTTTCCATAACCTGAAGATTGGTCCCGGTCTCGATATATTCCATCAGGCTTTCTTTGCGCTGAAGTATCTTATCACTTTGGACCTGACTCACGCCGGCGGCATATTCCTCATAGGCCTTGCTGATTCTGGCGGCTGCTTCAGAAAAAATATGGCTATCCGACACCATGAATTGGGCCGGAAATATTGATACTTTCTTTAAATTTTCTATGGATCTTTGGGAGATCGGATCAAAGCTGCGGATGGAATCGACTTCTGTATCAAAAAGCTCAATACGGCAGGGATAGTCGAAATCCGCCGGATAAATATCAACGATTCCACCCCTGACGCCATACTGGCCCTTTGCCTCTACAACGCCTACCCTCTCGTAACCCATATAAGTCAAGGCCCGCTTTACGACATCGATGTCCATCTGCTGTCCAGTCGTTAAGTTGATCACATTCTTCTCAAATATTGACTTGGGCGGCATTTTTTGAACGGCCCCGAATATGGGGGTAATGACGATACAGTCTTCATTTTTCAGAAGAGCAATACTGGCTTTTAAGCGTTCTTCAAGATAACTATGACTTTTTGCCTCATATTTAAAGAAAATCTGCTCCTCCGACGGAACAACATAAATCTTTTTTTCAGTAAAAAAAGCAATGTCCTCAGCCAGCTTCCTTGCTCTCACATAGGAGGCTGTTACAATCAGGCATTGTCTGTTTTTGTTTTCCGCTATAATAGCTGCAACAGGCGCTACCCTTCCTTCGGAAACACCCGAAATACTGATAACGCCGCTCTTCCCATCTAAATACTTATTTAATTTATCCCTGGTTTTTATCTGCATCTGTTTCCCACACATTAAATTCATTCATGGCACTGTCGATGCCTTCTTTGAGCAGACACTCAATTCCCGCCGCTGCTCTGGCAATGGCATTTTCCATGATACTCTTATCCTTCTTGCCGAAACCACCCAGGACATAACTGGCCAGGTCCGCTTCACGGCCTCTGCCTATGCCCACTTTGACCCTTGGAAATGTATCGTTTTGTATCATGGAAATGATGGATTTCATACCGTTATGTGACCCGCCGCTGCCTCCTTTTCGGATGCGCAGCCTGCCCATTTCTATATCCGCATCATCGTAAATAACGATGAGTTCCTGCATATCAGTTTTATAATAGTCGAGGATTTCTCTGACTGAATTTCCGCTGAGGTTCATAAAGGTCTGGGGCTTGACAAGGAGTACCCTTTGCCCTGCTATGCTGCCCTCACCCACCAATGCCTTATGCCGGATTTTTGTTACCTTGATACCATGCCGCTCCGCAAGATAATCCAGGGTCAAAAACCCCACATTGTGTTTGGTGTATTCGTACTTTTTCCCTGGATTGCCTAATCCAACTATTATGTACATCCCTCGCCCCTGACTAATCGAAAAGTCGGCTGATGGAATCGTTGGTAAATATACGCATCATGGCTTCTGCAAATAATGGCGCGACAGACAGCACTTTAATTTTATCCATTGCAAGACTGTTTGGGAGGGGGACGGTATTCAGGAGAACCAGCTCCTTGATTGCCGATGCCTTGATGAGATTAATGGCAGGTCCTGACAAGACCGGATGTGTCGCACAGGCATAGACTTCTCTGGCGCCCATTTCCTTAAGGGCGTTAGCCGCATTGGTTATGGTTCCGGCTGTATCGATCATATCATCTACAAGAATGACATTTTTATCTTCTATATCCCCTATGATATTCATGATTTCTGACACATTAGCTTTTGGCCGTCTTTTATCGACGATGGCGATGGGTGCATCCAGTGGGTGGGCTACGCTTCTGGCTCTTGCCACAGAACCGATATCCGGTGAAACTATCACCAGGTTATCCAGCTTTTTTTCTCTGAAATATTTAACAAGAATAGGAACGCCCAGCAGATGATCTACAGGTATATCAAAATATCCCTGAATTTGCGGTGCGTGCAGATCCATTGAAACGATTCTATCGGCTCCGGCTTTGCTGAGCAGATTGGCAACAAGTTTGGCCGTGATGGGGTCTCTTGCCTTGGATTTTCTATCCTGCCTTGCATAGCCATAATAGGGGATAACTGCATTGATTCTGCCGGCAGAGGCTCTCCTCATGGCATCGATCATGATAAGCAGTTCCATGAGATTATCATTGACCGGATCGCAGGTTGACTGGACGATATAAGCATCCACGCCTCTGACTGTTTCCCATAAACTCACGGAAACTTCTCCGTCGCTGAATTTACCTACAGTCGCTTTACCGAGCGGCTTACCCATTATGGATGCAATCTCTTCTGCAAGCTGCTGATTTGAATTGCCTGCAAAGATCTTAAATTCGCTGTACCCGCCGTTTTTCATTTCAATCCTCCTTTTGATTTTTAAGGTATTTTTTTCTGGCCACCCAGCCCTCTATATGTTTTTCCTTGACTCTACCCAGGCACAAAGCCCCTTCAGGAACATCTCTGGTTACCGTGGTTCCTGCTGCAACATAAGCGTTCTTAGCGACAGTAACAGGCGCTACGATGTTGGAATTGCTCCCGATAAAAGCCCCGTCGCATATGATGGAACGCTGTTTTTTATTTCCGTCATAATTCACAAAAACCACACCGCAACCAATGTTCACATGGCTGCCGACTTCAGCATCACCGATGTAGGACAGGTGGGATGCTTTGGAATAATCTGCAACGGATGCATTTTTAACTTCAACGAAATCTCCGATTTTGACGTGGCGCCCTATTTTGCTTCCGGGTCTTAAATAAGCAAAAGGCCCAATGGTTGAATATTCTCCGACAAAACTCTCTATGATGACTGAATTTTGGATCTTCACATTGTCCTTGATTTCAGAGTTTTCAATTCTGGTGTTTTGTCCGATGATACAGTCTTTGCCGATTCGGGTTTTTCCGCTCAGGCTGACGCCGGGATAAAGGATGCTATCCTGTCCAATTATCACAGAATCATCGATATAGGTGCTTTCCGGATCGATAAAGGTCACGCCGTCAAGCATAAACTTTTCAGCTATCCGCCTTCGCATGATTTTCTCAGCTGCCGCCAGTTGAATACGGTTGTTTATTCCCATAATCTCGTCCGCATCCTGAATTTTATAGGCACCGGCTTTTTTTCCGTCTCCGGCAGCCAGACTGATGATATCAGTAATATAGTATTCTCCTTGGGCGTTGTTGGTATTAAGCCTTAAAAGATTGGCTTTCAGAAGATCGGCTTTAAAACAGAATAGTCCGGAATTGATTTCCCTTATTAGTTTTTCCTGCTCCGACGCATCTTTTTGCTCCACAATTTTTTCCAGATTTCCCATTGCATCGATGATAATCCGGCCATAACCGGTAGCATCCGGGAGCTCTGCTGTGAGGACG
>JBBRXH010000090.1:0-6934 GCA_038248565.1 Peptostreptococcales bacterium
GCGTATCCCATCTATGTCTTGTTTTTGGTCCTGTCAACCTCAGGTATCCCCATAGCCATCTCTAAGATGGTTTCAGAAAGGATTGCCTCAGGCAATCATTATGAAGCCCATAGGGTTTTTAAAGTTTCTTTTATTCTGCTCTTTGTCACCGGAATCACCTCCTTTCTTTTTGTCTTTTTTGGTGCCCACGAAATAGTTAGGTATCTTAAAAATCCGGGAGCCTACTATGCCATGCTGGCTATAGCACCGGCGCTTCTTTTTGTGCCGATCATGGCTGCCTACAGGGGATATTTCCAGGGTATGCAGAATATGAAGCCCACAGCGATTTCTCAAATAGTGGAACAGTTTTTTAGGGTTGTTGTAGGCCTGGGGCTGGCAGTAATCCTGCTAAAAAACGGACCGGGGATGGCTGCAGGTGGAGCGACCTTTGGGGCTGCCGCGGGTGGCATTGCCGGATCCGCTGCGATTGTCGGCATTTACTTTTACCGGAGAACCAGCATCAAGCAGGAAATCGATAAAAGCCCGCGAATCGCCGGTGAAAGCGTAGGAAAAATTCTTTCAAAAATATTCATGATTGCCATTCCTGTCACTATAGGAGCGGCTATCATGCCCATTATGAGTGCAATCGACGTGGCTATAGTGATGAGAAGACTTCAGGAAACCGGTTTTACTGAGGCCGCCGCCAATAGTCTTTATGGTCAGCTGACGGGAATGGCAGCCCCGTTGATCAACTTCCCCGGGGTTTTATCCATGGCCATCGCCATGAGTCTGGTTCCTGCCATATCGGCTGCCAACGAGAGAAAGGATATGGAATTCCTAAGATACAACGTGGAACTCGGCATGAGAACTGCGATGCTCATTGGGCTTCCCTGCGCCTTTGGTCTTATGACCTTGGCCGAGCCCATTATGAGACTTCTTTATCCTTTTCAAAAGGCTAGCGCATTAAGTGCAGCGCCAAATTTATTCATCCTGGCCTTTGGGGTGATCTTCCTTTCAACGGTGCAAACCCTGACCGGAGTACTCCAGGGGCTCGGCAAACAATCAATTCCCGTGATAAACCTCTGTATCGGAGCGCTATTTAAGATCGTAATAACCTTCACCCTCACGGGAATCCCATGGATCAACGTCAAAGGGGCTGCAGTGGGTACTGTCGCGGCTTATATCGTTGCTTCGGTTTTAAACCTTATAGCTGTGGAAAAATACTCAGGGACCCATTTTAAAGCGGGGCTCACTTTCATCAAACCCCTGATTTCGGCTGCTGCCATGAGCCTCTTTGTAGGCCTTGGCTATCTGTTCCTAGCCCATTATCTTGGAAATGGTTTGGCGGTGCTTCTATCCATTGCCCTCGGTGCTGCGGTTTATGCCGTGATGCTCTTTGTGACAAAAAGTATTACCCAGGAAGAAATAACCAGATTACCGAAAGGTCAGCAGTTCATTAAATTATGGAGAAAACTCAGAGGCGTCAAACAATAGATTTTGAATAGCAACAGGAGATCAAATGGACAAATTTTATATCAAAGGCGAAACCAGCGAAGCGGCGGTTAGAAGACTCGTAGACATCATTGCCTTTTTACGTCGTGAAAATGGCTGCCCGTGGGATCGGGTTCAGACTCATGATAGCCTAAAATCCTGCCTCATTGAAGAGGCTTATGAGGTGATAGATGCCATCGAGCGGGGGGACAGGGATAATCTTGAGGAGGAACTGGGAGATTTGCTGCTTCAAGTGGTCTTCCATGCCGAAATTGCAAGCGAAGTAGGGGATTTTGACATCAAAACCATAGCGAATAGGGAATCTGACAAAATGATCAGCAGACACCCCCATGTTTTTATAAATAATAAAAATGAAAGTATTGACAAAGCCCTTGAAAAATGGGAGAATGTGAAGAGAAAAGAGAAGAATCAGACCTCGCATTCCGAATCAATGAGGAGTATTCCGAAGAATATTCCGGCTTTAATGAAAAGCTCAAAAATTCAAAAAAAGGCTGCCCATGTAGGTTTCGATTGGGATGATATCATGGATGCTTTTGGGAAAGTTCATGAAGAGACTAAGGAGCTTTTGGACGCCCATCAAACTGGTGACCGGGAGCATATAAAAGAAGAAGTTGGGGATTTGCTCTTCGCGGTTGTCAACGTTGCCAGATTTTTAAAAATTGATCCGGAGGAAGCTCTGAATGAGGCTTCATTAAAATTTATAGACAGATTCGATTTCATTGAAACAAAGTCCAAAGCGGAAGGAAAAGTTCTCGAGGACATGACTCTTATGGAGATGGATGCATTCTGGGAGCTTGCCAAGGTTGAACTTAAGCCGAAAAACAGCTCGCATAAATAGGGTAATCAGAAGTATAAACTTCTTATTATATAAAACATCTAATTAACTAAAGGAGGTCGATTTCATGAATAAAGCTGAATTAGTTGCAAGTGTAGCGGTTAAGACCGGATTCACAAAAAAAGACGCAGAAGCAGCAGTAAATGCATTCGTTGCTAGCGTAGAAGGTGCTCTTGTTGGTGGCGACAAAGTACAACTGATCGGATTCGGTACTTTTGAAACCAGACAAAGAAAAGCAAGACAGGGAAGAAACCCAAGAAAACCTGGCGAAGTCATCAAAATCGCAGCAGCAAAAGCTCCTGTGTTTAAAGCTGGCAAAGCATTGAAGGACGCAGTTAACAATAAGTAATTTTATGGTTATACTAAAAAAGCAGCTGTGAGGCTGCTTTTTTTATTCTGGCTAAGGGAGGGATTTCTATGCGAATCGATAAATTTTTAAAAAACTCAAGGCTGATTAAAAGGAGAACTATCGCCAAAGAAGCCTGTGAACAGGACAGAATCTTTATCAATGAAAAACCGGCAAAACCTGGTACTGAGGTAAAATTGGACGACGTTATCAGAATTCAGTTCGGGAATAATGTTATAAAGGCCAGAGTCAAAAGCCTGTCCGAACACGTTTCTAAGGAAGCAGCAGAAACCCTGTATGAAATTGTGGATTAGATTGAAATTCTAGGCCGCTAAGGATATAATCGAATAAAAGAGTGGGCGCTTGCCGCCATTCTGATAAGGGGGAAGAGGGACATGGATAAGGATAAAATTGAAAAAGCTGTGAGGGACATTATCGAGGCTATCGGCGAAAACCCCGACAGAGAAGGTCTTCGCGGCACTCCTACCCGGATTGCCAAGATGTACGAAGAAATATTTTCAGGACTGGATGAAGATCCCGGAAAGCATTTGGATGTTTTTTTTCAGGAAGAGAGCCATGAGGAAATGGTCCTGGTCAAGGACATACCATTTTATTCAATGTGTGAGCATCATCTTGTCCCTTTTTTCGGGCTTGCCCATGTGGGCTACATCCCCAGAAAAGGTAAAATCACAGGGCTTTCCAAATTGGCAAGGGTTGTAGAAACGCTGGCCAAGAGACCACAGCTTCAGGAGAGATTTACCACCGCTATCGCGGAGGTAATCGTAGAAAAACTCAATCCCTACGGCGTTATCGTCGTCGTTTCAGCTGAACATATGTGCATGACCATGAGGGGCGTAAAAAAATCCGGATCCAAAACCGTCACTTCAGCGGTCCGAGGCGTCTTTGAAAAGGATGCCAAGACCAGAGCGGAAGCCATGGCACTGATCAAATTATAAAGAACCAACAATATTCTTCTAAAAAGGAGATCTTTATGAATGAGCCCGGCATTAAGGCAGGTGTAAAGCAGATATGAAGTGTGGAAATCTATTACTTGATTTTGGCAGCAGAACTTACATCATGGGCATTTTGAATCTGACGCCCGACTCCTTCTCGGATGGCGGACACTATAATTATATAGAAGAAGCTATTCTGTATGCCAAAAAAATGGTAGAAGATGGCGCTGATATTATCGATCTTGGCGGAGAATCCACAAGGCCGGGACATACACCGGTGAGCGCCGATGAAGAAATCGAAAGAGTTCTGCCGGTGCTCAAGAGGTTGGTTTTGGAAGTGGAAGTGCCAATCTCCATAGACACGTCAAAAGCCGCCGTGGCGGAGATTATGCTTATAAACGGTGCTGATATGATTAATGATGTCTGGGGACTTCAGCGGGATCGTGAGATGGCCTATGTCTGCGCTAAGTATAAAGTCCCTGTGGTTTTGATGCATAATCGGGATAACACGGACTATTCGGAGGATATCATGACAGAAATCCTAGAATTTCTGAATAGGTCCATCGAAATTGCAGCTTCCGCCGGTATCGAAAAAAATACTATCATTCTGGATCCGGGCATCGGCTTTGGTAAAACCTTTGAACAGAACGTAGAAGTGCTCGCCCGCCTTGAGGAGATTAAGATCCTCGGTTACCCTATTCTACTCGGCACCTCACGAAAAGGCATGTTTGGGCGAATACTCGATTTACCCGTTTCAGAAAGGGTAGAAGCCACCATCAGCACTTCCGTCATAGGGATAACAAAAGGTGTGGATATTATAAGAGTCCACGATGTCAAAGAAAACTTGAGAGCCATAAAAGTGGCAGATGCGATTATTCGGGGGAAACAATAATTTTGAAAATAGGGGGTGCAGCAATGGATAAAATAATGATGAAGAATTTATGCTTTTATGGCTACCATGGCGTTTTACCCGAGGAGAATACTTTAGGGCAGAAGTTCTTTATAGATGTCATATTATATTTAGACCTTAGGGAAGCCGGCAGAGCCGATCAGCTTGATGCAACAGTGAATTATGCAGTGGCTTATGAGGTTATAAAAGAATCGGCTGAAATTAGGAAATTTAAGCTCATTGAGGCTCTAGCCGAGGATATCGCTCAGAATATGTTGAGTCAGTTTCCCGTGATTGAAGAAATAAAAGTTGTGGTCAGAAAGCCAGGAGCACCTGTTGCGGGTATATTTGATTATTTCGGCGTAGAAATAAGAAGAGGCAGGCATGAGTAAAGCATACCTGGGCATCGGCAGCAATATGGGAGATAAAAGACAGAATATCAATAGGGCTATTGAACTACTCAAGAAAGATCAAAAGATTCAGGTAACGCAGGTATCTTCCTATTATCAAACCGAACCAGTAGGGTATAAAGACCAGGACTGGTTTTTAAATATTGTCCTTGAAATAGAAACGGCGCTAAGCCCCCATGATCTACTCAAACTTTGCCAGGCAATCGAAGCAGAGATGAAAAGAGAGAGGCTGGTGCGTTTTGGGCCCAGGATTATCGATATAGATATTCTACTTTATAAAGATTATATCTCGGCAGATGAAGAGTTGACTGTGCCGCATCCCAGAATGGCAGAGCGTGGCTTCGTTCTGATTCCACTATACGAAATAGCAGGAAATCTTATTATCGGGGGAAAGACTATCGAAGAGCTCCTTTTCACTATTAGGGATAATGGTGGAGAAAGTGTCATTAAGTTGCCTCAATATAAAAATGGAGAATCTTAATATATCAATGAGGAAAACAGCATGAAAAAACAGTATCAAAGTTTCATGGGAATTTATATATTTTCCTATTTCTCAATAGGGGCACTCTTCCCATTGCTCGGCCAATATTTGACCGGCATCGGTTTTGATGGCATACAAATCGGAATAATCTGTTCTTCATCAACAGCGATCGGAATTATCTCCTCGCCATTTTGGGGCGGGGTCTATGAGAGGAAAAACAGCAGCAGGAAGCTGCTCTACTTTTTATATAGCATCGCGCTGATTCTGGTTCTTACACTCACATTGACTAAGAACTTTGCCGTTTTTCTGGGCATTTTTATCTTAGCCTTCTTTTTCGAAGGACCTATCAGACCTTTAAATGATGCGATGACCCTTAATTCAGGGCATTTATTCGGAGACGTCAGAAAATGGGGGGCCGTGGGCTTTGCATTAGGCGTTTTTACAGCAGGTATTTTATCTGAAAAAATCGGCCTCGTTGCCATATTCCCAATGTATAGCATAGCGCTGCTGATTACCATGCTGTTTTTAAAAGGTGTGAGTGTCAGAGCCATCGATACCTACCATTCTGAGGCAAGCCCGCCGCAACCGGGAAAATTCAAAGCTCTGCTTAAAAATAAAAAATACATGGCTGTCATTTGGAGTGCCTTCTTTATTAACGGGACCATGATCGCCCACAACACTTTTTTTGGTTTTCTGTTCATCCAGGTTGGCGGGACTTTTTCAGGCATCGGCATAGCCCTGCTCCTTATGGTAGGGAGCGAGGTGCCGATGATGAGCTGGGCAGAGAAGCTCGGGAAAATCATTCCTCTGGAAAAGCTTATTTTATTTACAATGCTGATCTCTTCAGCGAGATTTCTATGGTACAGCACAGCGCCATCCCCGGAGCTTCTGACGGGAACCTTCTTTCTGCAGGGCCTGGTCAATGGCATATTGCTGGTCTCTCTGGTCAAGTATCTGGCAAGAACCGTGGATAAGAGCGTGATCAGCAGCGCCATAACCCTCTATGCGGCCATATCCTCCAACGCCAGTTCTATCCTCTGTTTATTCATAGGCGGGGTCATCCTTAAATTATCGGGGGGTGCTTCCGTGTATCTGTTTTACGGCTTGTACAATCTTATAGGGGTTTTGGTCTACGTGGGTTCCGGGCTCCACAGGAAGCTCATCGAATAGGGATTGGTATTAATGGTTTTATTTAAAGCGGTTTGACTTTCAGTCGAAAACCCAGCTCTACGTGCCTACGGTTAGAGCTCAAACATTCATTCGAAAACCTAACGCTACGTTAATAAGAATACAGTCTTCCTTCGAAAACTCAGGGCGACCCGGCTTCGCCTAAGACGTATGTCGCCATGGTTTTCTCGCTGAAGACTGTATTCTTTATCATTAGTTGAAATGTAGCCATAGTTTTCTCGCTGAATGTTTGAGCTCTTTTCAGGAAGCAGATGGTTTTCTCGTCAAAGACTGTATCCTTTTCAATTAAAATATGTAGCCATAGTTTTCTCACTGAATGTTTGAGCTCTTTTCAGGAAGCA
>JBBRXH010000091.1:0-6682 GCA_038248565.1 Peptostreptococcales bacterium
ATTTATATCAACGACAAACTTCTTATTACTCAGGCTAACCTTGAGATGAGCAGCATGACCGGCTTAAGCAAGGATGAAATGATCGGGAAAAGCATCAGTTATGTTCAGACGGTTCCCAAGCTGTCTGCTATCGTCAATTCCATAGACGATGGCGTCAATAACAGTCAGGTGCGCATCAATGGTAAAAGGAAAAGCTACAACTGCTTTCTGAACAGCAGGTTTATAGAAGGCCAAAAACCAGGCTCTTCCAATAGAGTCCTTGTTTTTATCAAACTCGAAGAAATTCAGGAGTTAGCCGACAAAATGAATCCTGAAAACCGTGCATTTTTTACTTTTGACGATATCAACGGTAAATCAAAATTGATCCTGGATGCTATCGATCTTGCCAGAAAAGCTTCAGAACATAGCGCCAGAGTCATCATCGAAGGTGAAAGTGGTACAGGCAAGGAGATGTTCGCACAGGCAATTCATAATAATGGATTAAGAAAAAGAGGCCCATTTGTGGCGGTGGACTGCGGCGCAATTCCCAGAGAACTCCTCGAAAGTGAGCTCTTCGGATATGAGGAGGGTGCTTATACCGGGGCAAGAAAGGGCGGTCATAGAGGTAAATTCGAACTTGCCCATAAGGGCACACTTTTTCTCGATGAAATAAGCAATATGCCAATCGATATGCAGGCTAAAATGCTTCGTGTACTCCAGGAAAATAAAATTCTTCGTATTGGCGGTTATTTGCCGATACCCATTGATGTTCAGATTATTGCAGCGACCAATCAGGATTTGAGAAAAGAGGTTGAAAAAGGTAATTTCAGGGAAGATCTTTTTTATAGATTAAATATAGTCTATATCAAACTGCCTTCACTTCGGGAACGCAAAAGCGACATCCCCATTCTGATCCATAACCTGCTTAATAACAGCAAAAGTCTGGCACATAAAAAAATAAAGAGGATTGATGAGTCTGTCGTTGAGGCTTTTTCGATTTATGACTGGCCGGGGAACGTCAGACAATTGAATAATGTTGTGGAGCGCATGATGATTATGTCCAGGACAGACGTTATAACCCCGGATCTGATTCCTGAAGAAATTTCTGATTCTGTTAAACCGGATCCTACTCAAATTGTGATGGGAGAAGGTATTCAACCATTAGAGGCTGCTTCCGCCAAATACATCAAACATGTGGTAGATTCCTTTAACGGAAACATCAAAAAAGCTTCGGAAGAACTGGATATCAGCAGAGCGACTGTTTATAGGCTGCTGAAAAAATATGATTTAATCTAATATTGAAAAAGTTGGTATGCAGATGAAAAAGTCAGTCAGTACTGAAACAAAATATGACCTGGTCATTCTAAATGGCAACGTGATAGATGTGATTCATGAGAAAATTACCAAGGGAAATATCGGAATCATGAATGACAAGATCAGCATTATCACTGATCGTGCTATCAAAGGAACCCATACGATTAATGCTGCGGGCATGATGGTATCTCCGGGTTTTATAGATTTTCATTCTCATGTGGATGGAAATGCGTACTCAGCTGAGTGCCTTGCAAGACAAGGCGGAACTACGACCCTGGGCGGCGAACGCAATATCAATGGTCGCAACATACGCCAAATAGAAGAAGAGGGTTTTATTGTCAATCAGGGATTTTTTATATCTCAATCTTTTTCCCTAAGAAATGCAGCAGGCATCTATAATACTCATAGACCGGCGAGCAGCAAGGAGCTTAGAATTATGAGCGATTTAGCCCGTGGATTCATGGAATATGGGGCTTACGGTATTTGCTTTGGTTTGGAATTCGTTCCGGGGACTTCTAAAGATGAGCTGATTGAAATGGCAAAAATCGCCAAAGAGTTTGATAGACCTATAACTGTGCATTTGAGGAAAGACGGCAGAGAAGCTCTTCAATATTTTGATGAAATCATTAAAGTGGCAGAAATAACCGGTGTCAGTGTTCAGCTCCTGCAGCTGATGTATATGGTGGGTATTGGAGGTGCTATGCATGAAGCTTTAGAAATTATTGACGCTGCAAGGTTAAGCGGGCTCGATATTACAGCGGATAGCGGCGTCTACGATGCCTACTCTGCCTGTATCGGTACGAATATATTCGATTTGGGATGGGAAAGTGAGTATAACAACACTTCAGTAAATGATCTGCTTATAGCATCGGGGATCTATATGGGAGAACATTGCACCAAAGAGCTGTTTGAATTTCTTAGAAAAGAATTTCCCGAGACTCTCGTGACAGCTTTTGTTTGTGATTCAGAGGCTATATCCATGGCCCTAAAAAAAGACTATGTCTATGTTTCAACCAATGCTGCTGATGGACCTCACTATCCCGGTATTGGAGCGCCTGAGGTTTCAGGGACTTATCCAAGGCTTATCGGTCGCTACGTTCGTGAAAAGCAGGATATTTCTCTCATCGAAGCGATTAAAAAAATAACCATTTTGCCCGCCAGAAGGTTTGGACTGAGCGATATCGGCTCAATCGAAACCGGCAAAAATGCAGATATCGTTATATTCGATTATGACCGTATTATCGATAGGGCCGACTTCATTGGGAAGGGACAGCCTGACGCAACGCCAATAGGAGTGCAGTATGTTGTTATAAATGGAAAACTTGTCGTCGAAAAAGGAGAGTTGACTAATAATTATCATTCTGGTAGGTTAATCAGGCGCTGAAAGTGTATTATATATAAACATATAGACAAAAAACAACTAAAAAATAGAGAAAAATCATAAATGTGTAATAAAAAAGAACACTAACTAAATTGTGTTCTTTTTTAATACATAAAAAACGGAGCGCTATAGTTAAATAAATACCGAATGCTGAAAATAGTGGACTTCTAACATTGGCATAAATGTTGCTGTATACAATATACGTAATGTTACACACACTTTTTATATGAAAGGAGAGGATCGTATGACCTTATCAACTTTTTCATTTGCCTTGCCTACCAGAATTGAATTTGGGCAAGGTGTTATTTCCACTGTAGGAGCTGAAGCTTCTGCTTTGGGAGCCAAGAAAGTTATGCTTATTGCCGATAAGGGTGTTGTGGCAGCAGGGCTGACTTTACCCGTCATTGATAGTTTGAAGGCAAGTAATATCTCATTTGTGACTTTTGACAAAATTGTACCTAATCCAAGGGACTTAGATTGTCAGGAAGGCTATCAGTACGCATTGAAAGAAGGCGTAGATCTATTGGTTGCGGTCGGTGGAGGCAGCTCAATGGATACTGCCAAGGCCATCGGCACCTTACTGACCCATGGCGGAAAGGTTCAGGACTGGTGCGGATTCCAGCTTTTAGAACGGGAGATAACGCCACTGATTGCCATACCGACAACAGCCGGAACAGGCAGTGAAGTTACGCCTTTTGCAGTCATTACGGATACAAAGGAGCATGTCAAACTCAATATTTTCGATCCTAAAGCAGCTGCAAAGATAGCCCTGGTGGATCCGACGGTTCTTCTAAAGCTGCCGTCCCATATCATGGCTTCGACAGGAATAGATGCGATGACCCATGCAGTTGAAGCCTATACCTGCAATGTAGCAAGCCCGATCACAGATGCCTGCGCTCTTTACGCTATTGATTTAATAGAAAAAAGTCTCAGAAGAGCTGTGGAAGATCCTGATTTAGAGTCCTGCACAGGAATGATGCTTGGGAGCATGATTGCAGGCATAGCCTTTGGCTATGCAGATGTTGCCGCCGTTCATTGTATGGCCGAAGCCCTTGGCGGCAGGTATGATATGCCCCATGGGGTAGCAAATGCAATTTTACTGCCTACAGTGACTGAATTTAACCTGTCCTCGGATTATAATAAGCATGCTAATATTGCAAAAGCACTTGGCGTTGATATCAAAGGGATGACTCAGAAAGATGCTGCTATGGAAGCGGTCTATGCTCTGGCAAAACTTTGCGAGGATGTAGGTATACCCAAAATGAAGGATATCAGTGTAATCAACCCTGATGATTTTGAAGCACTTTCCGTTGCAGCTGAAAAGAATGTTTCAACACCCAGCAATCCCAGAGAAATAGTGGCAAAAGACTACCTGGAACTATTCAAAAAAGCATACAGTTTATAATTAGTATTAATTGGCATCAGATGTTATTTGATGCCGTTGCATCATTATATTATAATATAAAAAGGAGGAAAAAGCGGTGAGTGATACGAATACTGAAATGAGAAAATTAAAGCGTGTTCTTGGTTTTTGGCCTGCCTACGGCGCTGCAGTAGGTTTGGTAGTTTCCGGTACAGCCATGTTCTCGGTTGGGAATGTCGGAGGTGCTACGGGTTATGCAACGGTTATAACAGCAGCCATAGCATTGATTCCCATGATGGGCGCAGCCTTTGCCTATGGTGAGTTAACTGCCATGCTGCCTGGTGGAGGAATGATCTCAGACTATACCATGCCAGCTTTAGGCAGATTCTGGGCAATCTTTTCACTCCTTAGCGGCTACGTGCTTTTAATTGCAGCTGATGGCGGAACTCAACTGGTTATGGGCGGATTATCTCTGGATTCTCTATGGGGGATACCACAACCTGTTACTACCGCTATTCTCTTTGCTTTCGTTGTCATTGTTAATATGATCGGTGTAGAATTTTATGGGAAAACGGAAGCATTTGTCACAGTGGTTATGATGGTTGTCTTCGCCCTATTATCCTTTGCAGGGTTTGCCGGCATTGGAGAATCCCTAACAGGAGCTATTCCAATCAATAAAGACATGGCATTTCTGCCTCCGGGGGGTTGGCCTGTAGTCTTTGGAACGGTCGGTATTGCTATTTGGTTCTTTATCGGGTTCGAATTTGCCTGCCCGATGGCTGAAGAGAATAAAAAACCTTATAAAAATATCCCCTATGGCCTGATTATCGGCCTAATCACCATTTATATCATAGACGTCGTCTTTTCAGCAGCAGCGGTCAGGTACACATCCCTTGAGATCTTATCCACATCCCCAATACCTCACGTCGAAGCTGCCAAGGCTATGTTAGGTTCAATCGGATTTGTCACCATGTCGTTATTAACAGTAGCAGCATCCTTAACCACTGCAAATGCTTATGCAGCTGCACTGCCCAGAATGCTTTATGGCATGGCTCGTGAAAATTTGGTCCCCAAATCTTTTGCTAAAATACATCCAAAATATAGGACGCCTTGGAATGGCATTATTTTCACTGGGCTATTAATGTTCATCACCTTTGTTTATATCACGCTCAATGGAGCGGATGTCAACATGGTATTAACCTTTATCATGACGGCCTGTATCACCTGGATGATCTCTTATGCAATTGCTATGCTAGACGTATTGATACTTAGGAAAAAGTATCCGGATTATCCCAGACTTTGGAAGGCTCCTTTTGCCTGGATTACTCTGCCGGTTGGAATCATTGGAGTCGTTTATTGCATTTGGACCCTTCAAGGCTATTGGCTTTATTCCGGAATTGCAATGGCTGTAGTAGCAGTGTATGCCTTTGCATGGATGGCCTATCATAAAATCCCGTTGTTTGAAAAATTCCCGCTGGAAAATATTGCCAAGGAAATCAGAGAACGATCCGAATACCTGCCGGTTTGGGATGAAGCGGTTCAGGAATGGCTAAACAAAAGAGCTAAATAAACATCCTCGCCCCAAAAAAATATAGCATTACTAAATGCAAATCAGCTTTCATAGGAGTAAAATGATATCATACCACATTGAACGCAGACTTCTAACTGAAGGCTGGTTTGCAGCAAAAGGAGGCAAAATGGGTATCGCGGGAAATCTCAATGCTAAAATACTTCGACCTTACAATTCTAAAAACGCGGATACGGCGCAGCATATTTTGAATAAGAAAGCCAACGCAAAACTTAATTTTATTGCCAGTGTTTTTGAACGTGCATTGAGCGGGCATTGGTCTACCTTAGAGGATGGCTTCCTTTATAAAAAAATTGCGCTTAAAAATCTCAGGCATCTCGACGAGCTTACCATATCTTACTATTTACAAAACAGATTTTTCGCGCGAATTTATGATCTTAAATTTGATATTGACATACCACTTCAAACGCAGCGTGAGGAAGAGACGAGATTTGAGCTTGCTTACTCCGGCGTGACCCAGATAACCGGAGCTGAGTTTAAGCTTGCTGTGGGTTCAAAGGAAGATCTGGTTGTTTTAAATAGGCTTAATAGCGAACTTATAACGAAAAGACTTGTCAAACTGGACTTTCTGGATTTTAAAATAGTCTGTCTTCCCAATGAAAAGTCTTGGCATATCAGTGCGGATAGCATCATTGGGTCTGCAACCTGGAATCTTCTCCCGCCTATGTTTCAGGTCGTTAAGCCGACCGACGGCGAATGTGTGCTTATGATAGAGCTTTTCCAGCTGGTTACTGATGCCATTATCAATGATTGACAGCAATAAGGCTTTTTAGATCCTACAATTCTAAAAAGGAGGTGTAGAATGATAACAGAAGCAAAGATTCTAAACATCGATTTGACGAACGGGACTTATGAGGTTGAAACATTACCTGCGGAAACTTACAGAAAATATCCGGGAGGCTCAGCACTGGGGATGTATCTGATGCTGCGTGAAATGAAGCCGGGCATAGAGCCCCTGTCGCCGGAGAATATGCTGATATTTTCAGTATCACCGCTGACGGGGATTCCCATCAGCGGACAGAGCCGAATGTGCGTGACCACGAAGAGCCCGCTGACA
>JBBRXH010000092.1:0-6618 GCA_038248565.1 Peptostreptococcales bacterium
ATGCCGCGGAGCAGGCCATATCTCTTGGCTGGCATACCATAAAACTGTATTTTATGGTAGGCCTTCCTACTGAGACAGATGAAGATCTTGATGGCATCATAGAAATCGCACGCAACATATCGGATATTTTCTACCAGCAAAAAGGAAACCGAGGCAAATTCAATCTTACGATTAGCATTTCGAACTTTGTTCCAAAAGCCCATACACCGTTTCAGTGGTTCCCGCAATGCAGCATAGCGGAATTTAGAAGAAAACATTATTATCTCAAAGATAAGCTAAAAGCTATGAAAAATATCACTTATAATTATCACGGAACCGACGCAAGCTATCTTGAGGCATTATTTGCCCGTGGTGACCGCAGAGTATGTGCTACGCTTATAAAGGCCTGGGAACTGGGCTGTAAATTCGATGGGTGGAGAGAGCATTTAAAATTTGATCAATGGTTGGAGGCGATAGCTTTAACTGAATTAGATGCAGAGTATTATATTTCGGGCACTAAAAACTATCAAGACATACTGCCCTGGGATATCATCGACAGCGGTGTTTCAAAAGAATTTCTGATCCGTGAAAATGATGCGGCAATTCAAGAAGTACAAACGCCAAATTGCAGAAGTCAGTGTCAGGATTGCGGGATACTGTCCATGCATGACTGCCAGATAAATTGAGGGAATAAATGAGCAGATATAATATTAAGTTTAAAAAACAAGGCTATCTCAGATATACATCGCATCTCGATATTATGCGATTTTTTCAAAGAACATTTAAAAGGGCTGACATAAAGCTTTTATACTCGCATGGGTTTAATCCGCATCCTAAGATGAGCATCGCTCAGCCTTTATCCTTAGGCTATACAAGCACCGGTGATTATATCGAAATAGAAACGGAAAAAGAGCATAATGCCAATGACATGATGATCACATTAAATCATTTAATGCCGGATGGATTGGAAGTCATTAATGTTAAGGCTATAAGCCAGGGCAAGAAGACCCTTGCCGCCCTTGTTGAGTATGGTGAATATCAGGCAACGCTTACAATGAAAGCATTTGATCAAAGCATAACGATAGAGCCCTTTATGCTGACGACTAAGATTGAAGTCAAAAAAATCCAGAGAAAAACCGGAATTGAAAGCATAATAGACATCAAACCTCTCATTAATAGTCTGACACAAAATATTTCGTATAATAATATTATGTTAACTATGATCATTCGTAATGGCAGCACGGCCAATCTCAACCCGGAGATGCTGGTAGGCGCCTATTTGGACTTTTATAATCTTAAAGATTGTCTGATCAATTTTGAAATCAACAGAAACGAATTGTTTTATATCAGCGATGGGAAAATCACAAAACTCATTGATTATAATTAAAAACATCTTTCGATACAAGCTCACTTCCGAACAGCACAATAAAGAATTTAATAGTATACTCGAAAGCAGACCACTTCAATTTAACAAAATATCGAAGTGGTTTTTTGCGCTAAAAAATATGTAAATAAATGTAAATATTTAATTGACATATATTTACATATATTCTATAATCAATGTACAAACATCAAAATAAATCAGATAATTGAAAAGGAGGCTTGCCATTTGAGGCTAAAAGTAATCGCAGGAATTTTGCTCATCATACTGACGCTAAGTTTATATTGCTTTAAAAATTTTATATCGGCCGACAGTCAGCACATTGAAGTTAATAATCTTACTGGAAATACAAGTACAAAAGAACAAAACTCTATTAATGATGTAACTCAAATAGAAGGTCTAGGTGCGAAGAGCAAATATATCATCGTTGATATTGGAGGAGCGGTAGCAAAACCTGGAATATTAGAATTGCCCATTAATAGCAGGGTGTACACTGCTATTGAAAAAGCCGGCGGTTTAGCGAAAGAGGCTGATACCAAACGTATTAATTTAGCAGCACCAATAAATGATGGAGAGAAAATTTATATACCCAAACTTAATGAAGAATCGGAGCAGCCTCAAGGAATAAATGCAAAGGGACTCATCAATATCAACACAGCTGATTCTGAAACGCTCCAGAAAATTAATGGAGTGGGGCCGTCAACTGCCGAAAAGATAATATCCTATAGAACCAGCAACGGTGAATTCAGGAAAATTGAAGAAATTATGAACGTCACTGGGATTGGAGAAAAAACATTTGCCAAATTTAAAAATCAGATATCTATTAATTAATCGAAGGGGGAAGCAGAAATGGAAATGGAATTGATGATCATAATCAGGGGGGTAGGTATTCCGGCGCACATCAAAGGTTATCAGTATCTTAGCGATGGGATAACAATGGTTATTGAGGATCGCAATCTTCTTGGCGCTGTAACAAAAGAATTATATCCTGCAATCGCACAAAAGAATAATACATCACCGGAAGGTGTAGAAAAGGCCATTCGTCAGGCGATAAAAATAGCATGGCTTAGCAGTGATACGAAATTTATCGAAGAGTTATTCTTTAATCCAAGATATGGATATAAAAAGAAACCGACCAATAGAGAATTCATCGCTGTCATAGCAGATAAACTTAGAATGGAAAGAAAAGCCTGCTA
The DNA here is from genome assembly GCA_038248565.1 of Peptostreptococcales bacterium. Lineage (GTDB taxonomy): Bacteria > Bacillota > Clostridia > Peptostreptococcales > Anaerovoracaceae > JBBRXH01. Next base: position 2,557 of record JBBRXH010000092.1, read on the forward strand.
GTGTTGAAAATAGGGATTTAATATGCTATTATAATTGTGCGGTCCTCTTTTTGCAATTGAAAAGATCAGATTAGCACAATTTTTTAATTTTAAATTTGATAGTTAATAAATTTGAGGAGTGAAGGGATTGCTGACAAAAGATAAAATCGAACGCATTAACCAGCTGTCAAAAAAATCAAAAGCTGAAGGTTTGTCAGATGCGGAGAAACAAGAGCAAGTTATCCTTCGCAATGATTATTTGTGCAAATTTAGAGAAAATTTTAAAAGTCATCTTGATCGCATTAAGTTTGTAGATGACCCGAGAGAGCCTGACCAAAAAAAATAAGAATTATAGTTTTATTATAAGGAATTGTTGGTATAATGATTAAGTACGCTTTATAGAGCGTTAAAGGAGTTTTAAAATGAGAGAAGTTTATTTGGATTATTCTGCTACAACCCCAGTTAAAAAGGCGGTTCTTGACGAGATGCTTCCATATTTCAGCGAAAAATATGGCAATCCATCCAGTTTATATCGCATAGGATCTGATTCAAAGGATGCAATAAGTGCAGCAAGACTTAAGGTTTCAAGTCTTATTGGCGCTAATGAAAGAGAAGTATACTTTACTTCCAGTGGGACTGAGGCTGATAATTGGGCTGTTATTTCAGCTGCTAAGGCACGATTATCCAAAGGCAATCATATTATCACTACAGTCATAGAGCATCATGCCATTTTGCACACATGTGAGTATTTGGAAAAGAATGGTTATGATGTTACTTATCTTGGCGTTAATCAGGATGGATGCATCAGCTTATTAGAGCTGGAGTCTGCTATAACAGACAAGACAACGCTGATTACGATTATGTTTGGAAATAATGAAGTTGGTAGTATTCAGCCTATTAGAGAGATCGCAGAAATTGCTAAAAAACATAATATCCTATTCCATACTGATGCCGTTCAAGCCTTGGGCAATGTTGAGATCGACGTTAAAGAACTTGGTATTGACATGATGTCAATCTCAGCGCATAAGATATATGGACCAAAAGGCATTGGCGCTTTATATATCAGAAAAGGGCTTATGATTCCTAACTTAATCCATGGCGGCGCCCAGGAAAATAACAAGCGTGCAGGTACGGAGAACTTAACCGGTATAGTTGGTTTTGGTAAGGCAGCTGAACTGGCTGAAGCTGAGCTTAAGCCACATATTGAAAGAATAACACAGCTAAGAGATTATTTTATTGATGAATTATTCTCCAAAATGGACGGATTGGATATTAATGGCGGTATGAAGTCCAGACTCCCAGGTAATGCCAATATCGTTTTTCAGGGTGTGGAAGGAGAGGCATTGCTTCTTTATATGGATGTACGTGGGATTTGTGCTTCGACTGGTTCAGCCTGTTCATCGGCAACATTTGCTGCCTCTCATGTTCTGCAGGCACTGGGGCATGCACTTGAACGGGTGTATTGTTCGATTAGGTTCACTGTTGGTGATTTTACAACTAAAGAAGATATCGATTATGCAGTTTCTGAAATAGAAATGATTGTTAAGAAGTTGAGAGCGTTTTCGCCTCTTTATATTAAGAAAGGAAAGTAAAAAAATGGGTATGTACAACGATAAAGTCATGGAGCATTTTATGAATCCACACAATTCAGGTGATATGGAAAACCCTGATTCGGTAGGCACTTATGGCAGTCCGGTTTGCGGAGATATGATGCAAATCATGCTAAAAGTAGAAGAGGGAATCATTGTTGACGCCAAGTTTAAAACCTTTGGCTGCGGATCTGCTATAGCTTCTTCCAGCGTAGCAACAGACATGATTAAAGGCAAAAGCCTCGAGGATGCCCTTGCGATGACAAACAAGGATTTTGTTTCTGAACTTGGTGGCCTCCCGGGAGCAAAGCTTCACTGCTCAGTTTTAGCGGAGCAGGCAATAAAGGTTGCAATTTTTAATTATGCAAAAGCCCATGATTTGAATTTTGAGGCTTTAAAAGACTTTAACCCTGATGCAGAGTTTGACGAGGATCACGATGGAGAAACTTGCGGTTAAAAATAATAATAAAATTCTTATGGGCTTAAGCGGCGGTGTTGATAGCACCGCCGCAGTTTTGATGCTTCAAAAAAAAGGATACGATGTAATGGGTCTTTTCTTTGATGTTTTAGGAATAGATAATATAAATGCACTTAAGGCTGAGTCGGTGGCAAAAGAGCTCGGCATTGATTTCATCTATAAAGATGCATCCAAGGAATTTAAGGAAAAGGTCATAACGAATTTTTGTTGGGAATACCTGAGAGGCAGAACTCCGAATCCATGCGTCTTATGCAATCCTAGCATTAAATTCCAAATACTTAAAGATGAAGCTGATAAAAAGGGCGCAGCTTTTATAGCTACGGGCCATTATGCAAATGTCAGATTTTCGGACAAACTTAATAGATATGCTATTTTTAAAGGCGATAATATAAAAAAGGATCAGTCGTATATGCTTTATGGTCTTGGACAGGATCTCCTTAAAAGGACAATATTTCCATTAGGAGAAGTAGGCGATAAGAACCAAACCAGAGGATTAGTTAGAGAATCTGGAATTCAAAATGCTGATGCGAAGGACAGCCAGGAAATATGCTTCTTACAAAATGGGGACCAAATAGGCAGTTACATTAAAAGGGCAGGTTACGCGTCGAAACCAGGGAATTTTGTAGATATGGAAGGGCATATATTGGGACATCATAATGGTTTTATCAACTTTACTGTGGGACAGAGAAAAGGGCTTGGCATGACATTCGGAAAGCCTGCCTATGTGATTGAATTAAGAGAACAAGATAATGCAATTGTCTTAGGAAACGATGAAGACCTTTTTACCAGAACAGTGTATGCAAAATGTGATAGTCAAAATCTTGCAATTGCGAATTTAGAGATGATGACCGAGGGGATCCCCGTTATGGCTAAAATTCGTTATGCTGCAAGCGCTTCAGAAGCAATCATTTATAGAGATTTTAATCCGGATTCAGCTGGAAAAGAAATATTAGCTTCAGATTCAGATGACACAAGCCAGATTCAAATAAAAGCTGTCTTTAATGAAGCACAAAGGGCAGCGACACCGGGTCAATCTCTTGTATTTTATCAAGGAGATATGCTGATTGGTGGCGGCATAATCACGTCTAATACAAAAGAATAGCCAGCACAGGGCATTGAGGGGCACAGTATCCACACGTAATACATAATTCGTGATCAACTGCTACTTTTCCTTCAGTATTCAAATAAAGCGCTCGGTTAGGGCATCTTTTTATGCACGCTAAACAGCCAAGGCAGTCGCCTTGATCAATACGGATTTTTTTATGGCTGATTTCAGGTATATAATTCGGATCGATACGCTCTTCCATCACTTCAATAATCCGATCAATTTCATTGCGATTCCCGAAACCCACCATGATTGAATCGATGCCCGGAATATTTTTTACATATCGGATAGCTTCATGATAGTAGCCGGTAAGGTTCCCACCACCAAAAACCTTCATGCCAAAAACGCCTTTGCCGGCTAAACTGGCTTTTGTGATAGCGTTTGCCATTTCCTCCTTGGTGCCATTACCGCAACCTTTCCTAATGCCCATACTTCTAAAATTTATCAGCGGAAAAAGAATATCCAAATCTTCTATAGATGATGCGAAATCCGCCACATCTACATGATGGGTCGATAAACCTACAGCCTTCACAAGACCAAGAGACTTGGCCTTCTGGAGATACTCCCAAGCAGCAGCCCGGTTCTTCCAATCAGATCCTTCTCTCACTTCATGCAATAAAAATATATCTATAATGTCTTTACCGATTTCATTTCTTGCTTCCTCAACAGCGCTCTTCATGCCTTCATAGGAAGTGGCCAAACTCTTTGAAGCTATAACTACCTCTTTGTCAAAACCGGTAAGAGCTTTCTTTATATACGGATATGTCAGATAATATTGGGCGCCATCGAGAAAGTTGATACCCTGATCTAGTGACCTTTCAAGGAATGTCATCGGTGTCGCAATGCCGAAGCGTCAAGGCGAGTACACCTTGGTGAGGTGGCCGGTGAAGAGCATCCATACGGCAAGCACA
>JBBRXH010000093.1:0-6566 GCA_038248565.1 Peptostreptococcales bacterium
AGATATGGTTTGAAGAAAAGAAAGTCTTTTTTCTCCAGATCTCTTCCATTCAATATGAGTTCTACAGACTTCAAGCAATAGTTCTTCGCCATCTCCTATCATGAAAAAGTCAATGATTGGCGCTAATGGTTCTGGATTAAAGGCACAGGGGCCGCCCGCAGCTACGAAAGGGTCAGTTTCTCTTCGGTCTTGAGATTTTATCGGTATTCCAGAAAGATCAAGCATGTTGACAATGTTTGTAAATGACAGTTCATATTGAAGCGTAAACCCTAAAATATCAGCCTTTAATACAGCCGTTTTAGTTTCAAGTGTAAACAACGGGATCTGGTGCTCTCTCATAAGTGCTTCCATATCCTGGGCTGGAGCGAATACACGTTCACAGAAAATGCCTTTTTCTTGGTTTAATAGATTGTAGATAATTTGAAGGCCCAGGTATGACATTCCGATTTCATATATGTCTGGAAATGCGAAAACAAATCTCGTCTCAAATTGGCCCGCATTCTTACCTGGCGTCTTGATCACAGAGTTTAGTTCGCCGCCTATATACCTGGCAGGCTTCTCAACCTTAATTAATATTTGATCAATTTTATTTGCAATAGTCATTTTCAAAATCCTTCTTAATAAGTAATTATAATAGATGTAATTGCTGATACAAAAAATAAAACTCTAACACCGTAACGTTAGAGTTTTAAAAATGGTGCGGTCGGAGGGATTTGAACCCTCACGATCTCTCACACGGACCTGAACCGTGCGCGTCTGCCATTCCGCCACGACCGCCAGCTAAAGGATTGTTGAATATTTAAGCATTTTAAAATGGTGCGGTCGATGGGACTTGAACCCATACGATTGCTCACACGGCCCTCAACCGTGCGCGTCTGCCATTCCGCCACGACCGCATACTGATACTAGTTTATATAGCTCCAATCCTCACATTCATGGAATCTGTTAAAAAAATAAGGATTGACAACACCTTGGAGTGATTTCGATGTGACCACCGAATAGGTTTTATAGGTTAAGCAGTAATAGGGTAGTTCTTCGTTTATGATCGTCTTGATCTTTTTAAATGTTTCAAGCTTTTGATCCTTCGAAAGTCCCGTTTGCATTAGGTCTAGATAACTGTCCAGAATCGGATCGGCATAACGTGCCGTATTATTATATAATGAATGCAGTGCAAATCGTAAATCGTAATTCTCGTTGACTTTCCATCCACCTAAATAAGCATCAAAGTCTCCAGCTGATAATGCTGCGCTATACCCCGACCAATCCTTTAACATTATATATGTATGTATAGGTAGTTTGTCAAGACTATTTTTAATTATTTCGGCTGCAGCAAGTCTCGAAGCATCATTGTTATTTACTAAAATGCTGATCGTTATCTCCTGGTCATTGCTGTCTTCGACGAAAGGATCTGTATCTCTGTTTATAAAACCGGCTTCTGTCAGTAGTTTTTTTGATTTATCGAAGTTTTGAACAATTAAACTTTCCGAGCTGTTGATGCCAAGGTAATTGGGAAAATATAAATTATCATTGCGCACACCATTTGTATAATAAGCTTCTTCTATAATTTTGGCAGTATCAATTGCAGATGCGATTGCAGCGCGCACTCTTTTATCCTTAAATGGTCCTTTAGTTGTATTAAAACCTAACACTTCTATTTGATTGGAGACGTATGGGTATATGTTGACGTCCTTGTCCCCGAATATTTTTTCTCTGTCAGTCTCCTGGCTGAAAGATAGCATTAAATCGCCTATTTCAAAAAGATTTACCGCTTCCGCTTTGTTCGGAATAATTTTAAATATTAATGTGTTCTTGGCTTTTTTATCGCCATAATAAAGATCATTTGGTTTTAATACCACTTTTTGAACTTCATCAGAAAATACAACCTTATAGGGTCCTGTGCCAATGGGGATAAACCCGGTTTCTTGCTTAAAGGCATCATTGAAGTTGTCGAACTGATGACTTGGAATAATCGGAAATGTAAAATTTTCCACGTTATTGTTGGTTTGCGTTTTAAATTTAATGATGACCTGTTGATTCCCATTGGCAGCGACAGACTTTATATTCAAAATATTTGCTGTATAAACTGATGGTCTGGTGAATTGGGTTTTAATTAGGGCATCAATCGTAAATTTTACATCATTTGCAGTCAAAGGCTTCCCGTCATGCCACTTGATATCATTTCTAATATTAAAAGTCAGGACCTTGCCCTGATCAGAATAGGCCCAGGTCTCTGCTATTTTAGGGATTGGCGCGAGTGTCTGATCGAGATCGATGAGCCCATCATAAATGAGTTTTTCCATAAAATAAACATCCTCATCCTTTAAAAGGATTGGGTTTAGTGATCTGAACTTCTCAATAGGAATTGAGATCTCAGTGGATGTCTTAAGACCTTCATTGTCTGTATTCCCGCTATTGGGTAATTTTAAAATGCCATTTTCGCTGCAGCCTGCAAGGAAAAAAATTAAAATGCTCATTAAAATAGATAGTATTCTGATTTTTGACATCATTCCCCCTGCGATTGGCCGCTTTTACTGTTTTCGGCTGCTAAAACTGATAAAGCAACCGGTCAATTTGTTTATAGAGTTCCTCTACGGAACCTGAATTATCCAATATATGGCTTGCTCTGTCCAGTTTATCCTGTCTGGTCATTTGATTCGCAATGCGCGCTGCAATCTGTTCTTCGGTGAGTTCATCTCTCTCTTTTATTCTGGCTACTCTCTGTTCGTCTGTGGCATCGACAACCCAAATTTCATTAACAAATCCATCCAGCCCAGTCTCAAGTAATAACGGTGCATCCAGAAAAAGAATACTATGTCTAAGTGGGGCAGTTCCATCTGATCCTATATGGGCAAATTCTTCGTTTTCGAATTTATTGATTTTTTCCTTGATGATTTCTATAATTCTGCTATGCATAAGCTGATCCAAAAGCACTTTTTTATTTAAATCATTGAATGCGATTTCAGCTAATCTTTTGCGGTTTAGAGATCCATCTTCAAGTATGATTTCTTTCCCAAAGGTTTCTTCCAAGGCAATTAAAGTTTTTTCACCGGGAAGTACGATTTCATGAGCGATCTTATCAGCATCGATTACCTTGTAGCCCAATTTAGTAAGACGTTCGGTTACTGTTGACTTGCCGGCACCGATGCCTCCTGTCAATCCTATAATTTGCATGTATTCTCTCCTTACTTTAGTTCAAACCAGTTGTTGCCTTCATCTATGGAAACCTCGAGAGGAACCTTTAATTTAACTGCATTACACATGTGATATGTTAGCAGTGATTTGACTTGCTCAAGTTCATCGCGATGGGTCTGTATGATCAGTTCATCGTGAACCTGCAAAATCAGGGTGGACTTATAGTTTTGGTCTTTAAGCTGCTTATAGACATTGACCATGGCTATTTTTATAATATCTGCCGCACTGCCCTGAAGTGGACTGTTCATTGCCAGTCTCTCTCCAAGCTGACGAACCATATAATTGCTGGCATTGATTTCATGGATAATTCTTTTTCGTTTCATAATCGTCGTCACAAATCCGTTTGCTTTGCACTCGATGACCAGATTATCAAGAAATTCTTTAACTTTAACATACTTTTTAAAGTATTCAGAAATATATTTTTCTGCTTCTTTTCTAGAAATATTCAATTCAGTAGACAGCCCAAAACCGCTCATGCCATAAATAACCCCGAAATTCACTGCCTTTGCATTGCTTCTCTGAATGCCGGTAACCTGGTCCTCGGGTACCCCGAAGACTTTGGCAGCTGTTATGGTATGAATATCATCTCCATTTTTAAACGCAGCAATCAGCGTTTCGTCCCCTGACATGTCGGCCAATAATCGCAGCTCTATTTGAGAATAATCTGCCCCTACTAAAAGATAATCTGTGCTTACAGGAATAAAGGCAAGTCTCAGCCTTCTTCCAACTTCCTGCCGTATGGGAATATTCTGCAGGTTAGGCTCTGTACAGCTGATTCTACCGGTTGCAGCAACAGTCTGCTGGAAATGCGCATGAATTTTGCCATCTTTGTTGATTAGGGGCAACAAACCTTCTACATAGGTACTGTTCAGTTTTGATAAATTTCTATATTCTAATATCAGCGGTACGATTTCATGTTCATCAATAAGCTTCTCTAAGACATCAAATCCTGTGGAAAATCCGGTTTTATTTTTTTTGCCCGTAGCAAGCTTTAATTTATCGAACAAAATTGGGCCAAGCTGTTTTGTAGAATTGATATTAAATTTTTCTCCAGCCAGCTCATATATTTTCTGTGTGATCTCATCGATTGCCAATGTAAGGGCTTTCCCTGCGGTAATTAATTCGTCTTTATCAACAGCAAAACCTTCAAATTCCATTTGTGCCAAAACTTCAATCAGAGGGATTTCTATATCGTAATACAGGGTTGCCATATCGCTTGTGTCTATTTCATTTTTTAATACGAAATAGAGTCTTCGGACGGCTTTGCACCATATAAATCCGTACTCCAAGAATAGACCTTCATGGTCAGCCAGAAAATCAAGTTGAGCATTTGTTTTTATAAAATCATTTTCATCAGTGATCTCTTCATGAAAATAGGATAACATCATGGTTTTTATGCTATAGCTGGATCGGTCCGGTTCAATAAGATACTGCGCAATAGCGGTGTCAAAAGCTGTGTTAAATGTAAAAATATTTGACGGCCCGGTTTTAAGATCTGCGAAACCGTGACAGAGTAAAGAATAATAATCTGGCTTTAAATTATGACCAACCAGCCTTATTTCACTCTTCGATAAAAGTGTCATAAATCCAGCGTATAATTCCTTTTGAGCAGCATTGATATAAAAGCATGTATCAGATAATAGAATGCTGATACCATCTATCATAGGCATTTGTTTATGGTTGTTATCACTGAATACTTTTATAATTGCCTGATTCTCATTGCCATATAATTCAAATTCCTTATTTAAGGCGACTTCAAAGCTCTTCAAATGTTCTGGGGTTTTTATTAAAATAAGTTTCGGTTCTTGACCCGAAAGTATTTCGAAGTCTCCCGTTTTTGCCTGGATAGTCGACGCCGGCTTGCCAACTTGAGTGAGTTTGCTTAAAAAACTATTAAACTCAAGTTTTTTATAAATCGTAATTAACGCATCCACGTCTGGGGGATCAACTGTATATTCATTGAAATCTATTTCAATAGGCATTCCGGTATTAATGGTGGCGAGCCTTTTGCTCATAATGGCAAGTTGCGTATTCTCCTCAATTTTTATACGTAATGTTTCCGGTTTGATTTGATTTGAATTGCTTATAAGATTCTCAATACTCCCGAATTGATGGATCAGCTTTTGCGCAGTTTTTTCTCCAACGCCCGGAACCCCAGGAATATTGTCAGACTGATCTCCCATTAAACCTTTATAATCTATAAACTGTTCGGCTGAAAAGCCATATTTTTCCTGCATCGTGGATGCGCTATAGATATCGAATTCCGAAATACCTTTTTTTGTGATGATAATTTTAGTTATGTCTGATGCTAACTGAAGCTCATCTTTATCTCCGGTGATCACGAGTGGCTCTAAACCAGCCTCTTCTCCACGCTTGACAATAGTTCCAATGATGTCATCTGCTTCGAATCCGTCAAATTCAAGCATCTTAATATTCATCGCTGTCAGCACTTCTTTGAGCAATGGTAGCTGCATGGCGAGTTCCGGAGGCATTTTTTTGCGTCCGGCCTTGTATTCGGCAAATTCTTCGTGCCTGAAAGTGGGGGCTTTCCGGTCAAAAGCAATCAGCATATAGTCCGGTTCATAGTCTTTATTTATTTTATTCAGCATACTTATAAACCCATAAACTGCATGAGTATAAAGGCCCTCCTTGGTAATCATAGGCCTTTGGATTGCATAATAGGCTCTATTAATCAGGCTGTTTCCGTCGATTGCAATAATGCGTTTACCCATAATGTCTCCAATTTCTTTAATTAATAACTGTTAGTATCATACCAATTAATCGGCCTTTATACAATGCCGAATACGTCAAGTGTCAAAAAATAGCAAGAGCAGCTTCAGACTTGCTGAAGCTGCTTTGCTGCCAATCGAAAATTCTGTCATTAATAAATTATGTCGAGCCAATTATCCGCCGAAGAGATCTTGCGGTTTGCGTATTGAATTACATAGTCTTTGTTAATTAGGTTCCCCAGACTATCGCTCTTGATAAGCAGAATGAATTCTGGCGGATCGGTTGATGTTGATTTGATTTCATAGGTGAAGCCTGAAAGTTTGCTTTCGATTAAGCCCTGATAAAACGCCATATCTTTATTGACATCTTCAGGTGCAGCTTCCGTTTGATAGGGCTGGCTTCCAACGGCTGAATCAGCAGCTGTTTCTCCTTGCAGTTGAGGCGCACTAGCACTTTTCATAGCAGCATTGTCGGTCATTGGAGATGAAAATCCGGGTAGCATGGCCAAATACATATTGTAGCTGAAGAATCCTATTATAAATACTGCTGCAATAGCACTCAGAGATTTCCAGCGCCATCGCCTATCACTGTTTTTAGGCATTTCAGTTAATAAAGCCGCGTGTAATCTCGGGCCAAAAACCTCA
>JBBRXH010000094.1:0-6507 GCA_038248565.1 Peptostreptococcales bacterium
CAGTCGGGATGATTCCGGAGCTGGAGCCTGCGAGGTCTTTTATGTCACTAAGGTTAGAATTCAGCGCTAAGGACAAAAAGACGACCAACTAAATGTGTTTAAACTACATAAAGTCGGTTGACTATTGTGATTTTACTGATAAGATGGAAGTATCCTAAGGGTTGGAGGTGTTATGAAATGATTAGAGAAGCCATGAGCAAGCTGCTAACATGGAAAGCAGGAGAAGCAAGAAAACCTCTTATAATTCGCGGGGCAAGGCAAGTTGGAAAAACGTGGCTCATGAAGGAATTTGGTGTGAAAAACTATGAGAATATTGCTTACATCAATTTTGACAATAATGAACGTATGGAGAGCCTATTTAAGGGAAATCTGGATATTCCAAGACTAATTAAAGCTCTTGAAATTGAATCTGGAGTCAAGATAGCTTCTGAAAATACTTTGATTATATTTGACGAGGTTCAGGAAGTGCCCCGGGCACTGACCTCGCTTAAATACTTTTGTGAAAATGCGCCGGAGTACCATATTATAGCGGCAGGATCACGTCTGGGCGTCGCGCTTCATCCTGGGACATCCTTCCCAGTCGGGAAGGTCGATTTTTTAGACTTATATCCTCTAAGCTTTCTCGAATTCCTTGGAGCCACCGGCAATGAAAGATTAGCAGAACTTGTTAAAACCCAAGATTTTGATACCATGAAAAGCTTTAAAGGTAAATATATAGATCTTCTTAGGCAATATTATTATATTGGGGGCATGCCTGAAGTTCTAAACGGTTTTATAGAAACTAATGATTTTGCGGTTGTGCGGGAAATTCAGAATCGAGTACTAATTGCCTACGAAAATGACTTTTCAAAACATGCGCCAAATGAAGCAGTGCCAAGAATTCGCATGCTTTTTGCATCTGTTTCAGCCCAACTGGCAAAGGAGAATCGAAAATTTGTCTATGGCCTGATTCGCCAGGGGGCCAGAGCTAGGGAGTATGAACTGGCTATTCAGTGGCTTATTGATTGCGGCCTAATCTATAAGGTGAATAGAATTACTAAGCCGGATATGCCGCTAATCGCTTATCAGGATTTCAGCGCATTTAAGCTTTACTTTTTGGATGTCGGACTTCTGGCGGCTATGAGTAAGCTTGATTTAAAATCTCTTATTGAAGGCAACAAAGTATTTGAAGAATTTAAAGGTGCGCTTACAGAACAATTTGTATTACAGCAGATGATTGCGGAAGGCGAGATAATTCCGTTTTACTGGTCAGCCGAAAAGTCTAACGGTGAAATTGATTTTGTTTTCCAAAGTGAGGAGCATATTATTCCACTTGAAGTTAAAGCATCAGAAAACCTCCAGGCAAAAAGCCTAAAATTTTATTATTCAAAATATAAACCGAATTTCGCAGTAAGGACTTCAATGTCAGATTATCGCAGAGAAGATTGGCTGATCAATATTCCGCTTTATGCAATCAATACTATGAAGTTAATCAAATAGAATAACTAAGAATAAGACAAGAGGAGGTTCAATAATGGCTAAATTCTATCAGGAGGATGTGCTGGGTTACAGCATACTCAGGAAGACTGATTTGGACGCCCTTCACGAGGCGACTCTGGACCTTATGGAAAACTTTGGAGTCAAAATATGGGGCGAGGAAGCTCTTGAGATTTTAAGCGCCGCAGGCTGCAGCGTGGATAAGGAAACCCGCATGGTGCGCTACCCCAGGAATCTGGTCAACGACTGCATCGAAAGTTGCCCTGAGGAATTCACACTTTGCGGCAGGGACCCGGCGAAGGATGTGCTGGTGGGCGGTAAGAAGGTAGCATTTAAGAATTTCGGCACCGGCGTTCAGATCATGGATCCTTATACTAGAGCAGTTCGGGATTCCACCAAGGCAGATCTTGGCAATGTAGCCAGATTTATCGATGCTATGGATGGGGTGGACGTTTTCTCCATCGCGGTAACGGCTCAGGATATTAATCCCAAGGTTCGGATGCTTCACGAAGCGGAGGCGGTTTTTCATAATCTGACCAAGAATTTTGCCCATGATCTTGATGGGAAGAAGAATACGCTAAGGTTCATCGATATGGCTGCGGCTATTTCCGGGGGCCATGACAAACTTAAAGAACGACCCATTGTGGCTATGGGGGCCTGCCCTAATAGCCCTCTTGAGATCCACGAAAACGAGACGGATATCATCATGTTGTCAGCCCGCGCCGGGCTCCCAATAGACATCTTATCTATGGGTCTTGCCGGAGGAACGACGCCGGTGACCTTGGCCGGAACACTGGTGACCACCAACGCTGAAATACTGGCAGGAACTGTGCTGGCTCAAATCATCAGCAAGGGCACACCGATCATCTATGGCAGCTCTACGACCATTATGGATATGCGCTATGCTACTACTCCAGTCGGAGCACCGGAGCACGCCATGTGCAGCGCGGCGGTGGGACAGATTGGTCATTATTATGGCATTCCAACCAATGTAGGCGGCACTTAGGCAGACAGCAAGCTGATTGACGCCCAGGCCGGTCACGAAAAGACTATGACCGCCATGCTTCCGGCCCTCACCGGCAGCAACATCATTTATGGCATGGGCATGCTGGAAATGGGTATGACGATGAGCTATGAGCAGCTCCTTATCGACCAGGAAATTGTCCGAATGATTCGCAGAATTCTGCAGGGCATTTCAGTCAATAAAGAGACAATCGCTCTTGACGTAATCATGGGAGTAGGTGCCTCCGGAAATTACTTAGCAGATGCGCATACGAGAAAATATATGAGACAGGAATCTTCTCAGGCCAAGCTGATCGACAGAAAGATGCGGCCGGGTTGGGAGAAGGAAGGCTCTAAAGATATGGCAGAAAGAGCCAATGAAGAGGCTATCAGGATACTGGAAAGCCACAAGCCGCTTCCTTTACCTGAGGCTGCCGCGAAGACGATTCGGGCAATCATAGAAGAGGCTGAAGAGGAGTTGCTATAAGTATGAAGATACTGAGATATATGCTCATATTCGTCCCAATCAGCGTAGTGGCTGAGCTGATGCAGTTATCCGCCACGGTGATTTTTGTTCTGTCGGCCCTTGCCATCGTTCCTCTAGCGGGTCTTATGGGCGAAGCCACAGAGGAGATCACCTTTTATTCCGGTTCTAAAATAGGCGGTTTTCTGAATGCCACCTTTGGGAACGCCACGGAGCTTATTATCTGTTTTTTTGCTATTAAGGCAGGATTGTTTGACGTGGTCAAAGCCTCCATCGCCGGTTCTGTCATAGGAAATATTCTTCTGGTACTTGGCGCCAGCATGTTTTTTGGCGGGCTGAAATATAAGTCCCAGCATTTCAGTAAAAAAGCCGTTGAAGTCAGCTCCAGTATGCTGCTGTTTGCCGTCATCGGCCTTGCCATACCCGCTATTTTCACTCAAACGGTGAAACCGGAGCTTCTGAATACCCAGTATGAGAGTCTGAGCGTAATCGTGGCCGTCGTCATGTTCACCATTTACATTCTGAGTCTGATATTTTCCTTTTACACTAATAAGGATATTTATTCCATCGATCATAAGGATGACAGTGCATCAAAATGGTCTCTTAAAACTTCAATCATGGTTCTGGTAGGGGCGACTTTGCTGATTGCCCTCGAAAGCGAATTTCTGGTAGGCGCTGTTGAGCCTATGACTAAGGCTGCCGGCCTAAGTACATTCTTTGTCGGCATTATAATCATACCGATTATCGGAAATGCGGCTGAGCACAGTACGGCCATAGTTATGGCAGTCAGAAACAAGATGGACGTGGCGGTGGAAATCGCTCTCGGATCCAGCCTGCAGATCGTTCTATTCGTAACTCCGGTACTCATCTTCGTCAGCCTGTTGTTCAAACCCATGAGTATTATGTTTAACGGCTTTGAACTTGTAGCGCTTATCGTATCGGTGCTCATCGCTAATAGAGTGACCAACGATGGAGAGTCAAATTGGCTGGAAGGCATTCAGCTCCTGGCGGTGTATCTGATTATTGCGGTGACGTTTTTTATTGTATAAAGTGGAGGTATAGTATTGAAAAGCATAGTAGTCAATGGGAACGATCTCAGTCTTGAAGAGCTGATTCTGGTGGCTCGAGAGGGATGGCAGGTTGAAATCTCAGAAAGTGCAGTCGGGAAGGTGAACCAGTCGAGAGAGTATGTGGATATGCTGGTCGCCGAGGAAAGAATCGTCTACGGCATTACCACCGGCTTTGGCAAGTTCAGCAACATCAAAATTTCCCACGAACAGGTGGAGCAGCTGCAGGAAAGCCTCATTAGAAGCCATGCCTGCGGCGTCGGTAATCATTTCCCCGAAGAAATTGTAAGAGCGATTATGCTGCTCAGGCTTAACGCTCTTGTCAAAGGCTATTCCGGCATAAGGCTTGGGACATTAAATACCTTGACCGAAATGCTCAATAAAAAGGTCCACCCGGCAATCCCGGAGAAGGGTTCCTTGGGCTCAAGCGGAGATTTAGCGCCGCTATCCCATATGGTTTTGGTCATGATGGGTGAAGGGGAGGCTTATTATAAGGGTAGACTGATAGCCGGCGGCGATGCTATGGCACAAGCAGGTATTAAGACGGTTAGGCTGACCTCCAAGGAAGGCCTGGCATTGGTCAATGGAACTCAGGTCCTGACTGCGGTAGGCGCCATTACCACTTACGATGCGGTAAATCTCATGAAAATCGCCGATATTTCAGCAGCCCTGACTTTTGAAGCGCTTAAGGGAATTATGGATGTATTCGATGAAAAAGTTCATGCGGTGCGAAATCACAGCGGGCAGATCGACTGCGCCCGCAATCTGTCACTCATACTTTCGGACAGCGGCCTGACCACCAAACAGGGAGAAGTCAAGCTTCAGGATTCTTACTCCCTTCGCTGCCTGCCGCAGATTCACGGCGCCAGCAAGGATGCCATCGATTACGTTCTGGACAAAGTGAACAAGGAAATGAATGCGGCTACAGATAATCCGCTGATTTTTGCAGAGGATGGTCAGGTCATCTCCTGCGGCAATTTCCATGGACAGCCCATGGCCCTAGCTTTTGATTTTCTTGGCATCGCTTTGGCGGAACTGGCCAACTCGGCGGAGCGCCGTATTGAGAGGCTTGTTAACCCCAGTCTCAGCGAGCTTCCGCCATTTCTGACTGAAAAGGGCGGCGTCAATTCCGGCTTCATGATCGTACAGTATACGGCAGCAGCCCTGGTTTCGGAAAACAAAATCCTGGCCCACCCGGCCAGCGTAGATTCTATACCCTCCTCAGGCAATCAGGAGGATCATGTAAGCATGGGTACTATTGCTGCAAGAAAAGCCCTGGAGATTCTTAAAAATACCAGAACGGTCATTGCCATCGAACTGATGACCGCAGCTCAGGGACTTGAGTTCGCCGATCCCGAAAAGTTGAGCAAGGGGACCCGGGAGGCCTATAAAATCATTCGGGCTCAAATACCGAGGCTTAGAGAAGATCGGGTCATGTACCCGGACATAGAAAAAAGCATCCAAATGGTTAGAGACAATAGTATTCTAAATGCAGTCGAAGCTGCTGTCGGGAAGCTGATCTGAAGTAAGCTGATCTTGAAGAAAGCTAATCTCTAGTAAGACGATCATGAGTTCTGATCTGGGAGGATAGAAATGTATAGTAATAATGATATAGATAAGGCTATGACTATTAAACTGGATTTTTCCTGCGGACTTCCGGATTATCCGAAGTTTGTTTCCGGCATCAGAAGAGCGCCCAAGAGGGAGTTTACGCTGAACCGGGAAGAAACAGAGTTGGCGCTCAGAAATGCTCTGAGGTATATCCCCGAAGACTACCATGAGGAATTGGCCGAGGAATTTTTAGAGGAGTTGCTGACTCGGGGCAGGATATACGGTTATAGGTTTAGACCTGCCGGAGTTATAAAAGCCGGACCCATCGAGGCCTATAAAGGCAACTGCCTTGAAGGCAAGGCCTTTCAGCTGATGATCGATAATAATCTCGCCATGGAAATTGCGCTATACCCCTATGAACTAGTCACTTATGGTGAATCCGGCAGCGTTTTTCAGAACTGGATGCAGGAAAGGCTGGTCAGAGAATACCTCAAGGTTTTAACTACCCAGCAGACTCTCGTCATCGCTTCAGGACACCCTCTCGGGCTGTTTCATTCAAAGACTGATGCACCCCGGGTCATCATAACCAATGGACTGATGATCGGGGCTTTTGATGATTATGAGAATTTTAACCGGGCGGCGGCGCTGGGTGTGGCCAATTATGGACAAATGACCGCCGGGGGCTGGATGTATATCGGACCCCAGGGCATCGTTCACGGAACCTACAGTACCTTGCTCAATGCGGGCAGGCTGAAGCTGGGCCTTGCGGAGGATCAGGACCTTCGCGGCAAGCTCTTTGTCACCTCCGGTCTCGGCGGGATGAGCGGTGCCCAGGGCAAGGCTGTAGAAATCGCCGGGGGTGTCGGCATTATCGCAGAGGTGGATTATTCCAGAATCATCACGCGCCATAGTCAAGGCTGGGTCAGG
>JBBRXH010000095.1:0-6492 GCA_038248565.1 Peptostreptococcales bacterium
AAATAAAGATGGCAAGCGCTTAATGAGTACCGGCATACCCCTCTTTGACCAGGCAGGCAATATCAAAAAAGTCATCTCAACCTCCCGGGATATAACAGAACTCGTCAGTCTTAAAAACAGGCTGGAAGATATGCAGACTAACCTTGAAGAACTTAAGAACCGTGAAAAAGCATATCATGGGGATATCATTGCCAACAGTGCTGCAATGATCAACGTCATACAACTGGCCGAAAGACTCTCAGACCTTGACTCCACAATTCTGATTACCGGAGAGTCCGGTTCAGGAAAAGGCATCATCGCTAAACTGATCCATGAAAGCGGCCGCCGTAAAGATGGTCCCTTTGTTAAAATCAACTGCGGTGCCATTCCTGATAATCTTCTGGAATCAGAACTTTTCGGCTATGAAAGCGGAGCTTTTACAGGCTCCCGCAAAGAAGGAAAAAAAGGTCTTTTTGAAGTTGCACAAAACGGGACAGTTTTTCTCGACGAAATCGCTGAGCTTCCTTTAAATCTTCAGGTGAAAATATTGCAGGTCATCCAGGAGAAAGAAATCCAAAGAGTTGGCGGTGTAACGAATATTCCGGTCAATGTCAGAATTATATCTGCCACAAATAGGGATCTTTCTCTTCGGGTCAAAGATGGCAGATTCCGTGAGGATCTCTTTTATAGACTCAATGTTATTCCTATTCAGATCCCCCCTCTTCGGGAACGGCCGGAAGATATCATCCCGTTAATTAGGCACTTTTTGCAGGAGCATAATCAGGAATTCAACGAAACCAAAGTGATAGATCCAGGAGCCATGCTGATTCTTATCAAGTACTCATGGCCAGGTAATGTGCGTGAGCTCCAGAACATTATAGCGCGGCTGATCATCACGACTAAAAATAATACGATACTTCCCGAAAACCTGCCAAGCTATATCCTTGAAAGCACCAGAGCTGCCGCTGAGATCAATTTCCCTTACGTTACCAATTTAACCAAGGCATTAAATGACACGGAAATGCGCATTCTAAGCAGTGCTGCCGAAAAATATAAGACCACAAGACAAATCGCCAAGGCTCTGGGCGTCAGTCAGCCAACCATAGTCCGAAAACTTAAAAAACATAAAATTTATGCAATTGATTCATAATTGCATCTTTTGATTCTATTTTGAATCAGAAAGCGCTTACCCCTAATGCGCTTGCAACGCTGGGCTTTCAATCGTTAATTATTTATCTTGATTCATATTTGAATCTTACTTTCTTCCTTTTTTATGCAAAGTGGTCATTTATTCAAAAACACCCTTCTTTTACTTCCATTTCAAGAATTATTTACTGTTCCATATATAAACTTTAGAATTTATATAATTCTTAAAGCTTCCATTTAGCGTGTTCCAGCTAATTAAAACTATTAAAAAATAATAGCTCCCGATCTTGGCACGGCACTTGCTTTAGATAGTTAGGACAACTATTTTTCACACTATTTTAAGGAGGAAATTAAAAATGGCTATTGATTATCAATTATATGTGGCTGATCTTATTGCAAGATCCAGAGCCGCGCAGAAAGTACTCGAAGGGTACACCCAGGAGCAGGTTGATGAGCTCACCGCTGCCATAGCTTACAATGCAACCAGACCGGATTTTGCATTAGCTGCTTCTGAAGCACTCGTAGCAGACTCAGGCATGGGCGTTGCCAAGGATAAGGTCAACAAGATATACGCAAAAGTTAAGGGCACTTACAGAGACATGAAAGGCCTTAAATCCGTTGGCGTTGTAGAAGTTGACGAAGCAAAGGGAATCATGAAGCTGGCCAAACCCGTTGGTGTTATTGGCGCTATAATTCCTGTAACCAATGGCGAAGCTACACCTATTGTTAAAGCTATTGCCGCAATCAAAGGCAGAAACTCCGTTATTCTTGCACCACACCCAAGAGCAAAGAATGTCAATGTCTTTGTAACCGACAATATCAGAGCTACCTTGAAAAAATATGGTGCTCCAGAAGATCTTGTGATTCCTATAGATCCTGAATATGTCAGCATCGAATGCTCCGGCGAACTGATGAAACAATGCGACCTCATCCTCGCAACCGGCGGAACACCTATGGTAAGGTCCGCTTACAGCTCCGGAACTCCTGCTATTGGCGTTGGTACCGGAAACGTCTGCACCATCGTTGATGGCACTACAGACTTAAATGATGTAGCTAACATGATCATGCGTTCAAAAACTTTTGATAACGCCACCAGTTGCTCCACAGAAAACAGCGTTCTTGTGCAAAAAGACCTTTATGATAATTTTGTTAAGGCAATGGAAGCTCAGGGCGGATGGCTTATCAAGGAAAACTCTAAAGAAAAAGACCTTCTTAAAGCCGGTCTTTGGCCTGATGGCGAACATCTGAATGTTCAGATCGTTGCTCAGTCACCAGCCAAGATTGCTGAAATTGCCGGTCTTGATCTTCCCGAAGGCAAAATTTTCTTCATGGTTGAAGAGAACGGCGGCATTGGCAAAGACTTCAGATTTACAGGAGAAAAACTCTCCGTTGTTACAACACTCATCAAGTATGACACATATGCCGAAGCGCTGGACATGCTCGAAGCTGTCCTGAACTTCCAGGGTAAAGGCCATTCCTGCGGTATCCATACCACAGACAAAGCAAAAGTAATGGCAATGGCAGAAAGAATGCCTGTTTCCAGAATTACTGTCAATCAGGCTCAATGCCTTGCCAACAGCGGCGCATGGACCAATGGTCTGCCGATGTCCATGACACTTGGATGCGGAACCTGGGGACATAACAGCATATCCTCAAACGTAACCTGGAAAGATCTGATCAATTATACTTGGGTTTCATACCCTATACCTTCAACACTGCCGACGGATGATGATTTATTCCCCGAAGCCATAAGAACCTTCAATAAATAATAACTCGATTTAATGATAAAATTTTAGGAGGAACTAAAATGTCAAATGTAAGAGAAATGGGCAAAAAATATAACTTATATTCCTGGAGTGCCCAAAACAAAGTCAACCCAGCTAATATCGTAAAAGCCGAAGGCATCTTTTTCTGGGACGAAGACGGAAAAAAATATTATGATATGTCCGCACAGCTTGTCAATGCCAACCTCGGCCATGGCAACAAAAAAATCATTCAGGCCATAAAGGATCAAACCGAAAAAATGGCTTATATCGCCCCTTCCTACGCCTGCGATGTCCGTTCTGAAGCGGCTAAAAAAATGGTTGACGCAGCCGGCGGACATTTCACAAAAGTGTTCTTCACAAATGCTGGTGCAGAAGCTAACGAAAACGCAATCAAAATGGCTAAGGCAGTTACTGGCAGATGGAAGATTTTCTCCATGTACCGTTGCTACCATGGCGCCACTTTTGGTGCTTCATCACTGACCGGTGAATCAAGACGATTTATTGCAGAACCAGGCATCCCGGGTTTTTGCCACTTTGATGGTCCTTACCCATATAGAGCACCAAAGCAGGTTGTTTTTAAGAACGAAGAAGATATCACTGATTTTTATCTGACTTTGCTTGAAAACCATCTGATTTATGAAGGCACAGATATGATCGCTGCTCTCTTTATGGAAACCGTCGTTGGAAGCAATGGCATACTTATCCCGCCTAAAGGCTACATGGAAGGCGTTAGGGCTCTTTGCGACAAATATGGCATCATGATGGTCTGTGACGAAGTCATGGCTGGATTTGGCAGAACAGGAAAAATGTTCGCCTATAAAAACTGGAGCGTAGAGCCAGATATGATCACATTTGCCAAGGGTTCCACTTGCGGCTACTTCCCCATCGGCGGCGTTATCGTCAGTGATAAGATTGCTGATTATTTCGGTGACAATAAAATGTTCTGTGGCCTGACCTACAGTGCTCATCCCGTTGGTTGCGCTGCAATCATAGCTACCATGGACGCTTATGTCGACGATAAAGTATTTGATAATGTATTAAAAGTCGGTAAGGTCCTGGCTGAGCTTCTTGAAGAACTTAAAGCCAAACATGCCTGTATCGGCGATGTCAGATACATTGGACTATTCAGCTGTCTGGAACTGGTAAAAGACAAGACAACTAAAGAACCTATGGTTCCTTACGGTAAAGATCCTGAAGGCGTTATGGCAAAAATTATCGGTATGCTTAAAGCTGAAGGATTCTCATCCTATTCAATCGAAAACATGGTTCATGTTTCTCCTCCGCTGATCATCACTGAAGCGCAGTTAAGAGAAGCTATGAAGATTCTGGACAAAGTCCTGGATTCTGTTGACAACATGATCAAATAAACACGACTCCAACACAAAACCCAGCCCGCATGACTTCATGCGGGCCTTTTAATATTACAATTTATGCTCATTTTACAGATATTTTTATAAAAGAACAATTCAAAAGATTAAGAACATATGTTTACTTTTTGTTCTTCCTATGCTAAAATCTAAATAGATGATAAAGAATAGATATTTACCTTTTATTATAAGGATAGAGTCCCACTGAAGCGATTATAGGAGGATTAAACATGGATTACTCATTAACAGACCGCGAAGAAAAAATACTGCATTATATGAAGACTGAAACAAAGAAGAAGGGCTATCCGCCTACTGTTCGCGAAATGTGCCAATTTCTGGGCATAAAATCCACCTCTACCGCTCATAAGGACCTTGAGAGTCTTGAGCGCAAAGGGCTGATTCGCAAAGACCCCTCAAAACCAAGAGCCATCGAGATCCTCGAACAGCCTGAGGATGCTGCCGGTTATCCTTCACAGCAAAAGTCAGGGCTTTCCAGTCTGCCGGAGCGCTCCGATGTGGTTGAAATTCCTATAGTTGGAAGGATCGCAGCAGGAACTCCAATTTTAGCCGAACAGAACATAGAAGATACCTTCCCGGTTCCTGCAAGATATATAAAAAACGGCGTTCACTTCATGCTGACTGTTAAAGGAGACAGCATGATCGAAGCCGGAATATTTGACGGGGATTATATCCTGGTCCAGCAGCAGCCGGTTGCAAAGAATGGCGATATCGTCGTGGCTATGGTAGATGGCTTCGAAAGTGAAGCAACTGTTAAGACTTTCTATAAAGAAAAGGACCATATCAGGCTGCAGCCGGAAAATTCCGCTATGAGCCCAATTCTAGTCAACGATGTCAAAATACTTGGCCTAGTTAAAGGCGTTTTCCGCTATTTTTCTTAAGCCGAGTCTACTTATCTTGAGACCAGGAGTTTTTTGATTCCAGCTTCCAGTCCTTCAATAGTTAGCTCGAACATGGGAAACATTTCCTTTATTTTCATGATCGTGAAACTGCCATAGGCATTTTCCCATTCCGCTTTCGGTATAGGATTCAGCCAAACATGCTTTGGGTATTTTTGTATAAATCTTCTGAGCCAGTCTACACCCGGAACTTCGTTGTATAGACCCACATAGCAGTTGCCTCCCCTGCTCATGAGCTCCGTCGGAGCCATAGCGCCATCTCCGATAACTATTACTTTATAGTCGCTGCCGAGGTTTTTAAACACCCATTCAGTGTCGATCCAGTGGCCTCTCCTGCAGTAAGGGTCCGTATAGAGGTTTTCGTAGATACAGTTATGAAAATAAAAAACTTTAAGATCTTTGAAATGATTGGATTTATTGGCAGCCTGAAAAAGGGCGCTGCATAAACGGCTATAGGGCATCATGGAGCCATCGGAATCAAAGAGGATCAGAAGCTTCACCGCATTTTGTCTTGGTCTGTCCCAAACCAGCCTAAGCATGCCGGCGTGATCACAGGTTTCATTGACTGTTCCATCAATATCAAGCTCGCTTTTGATACCTCCCAGCCTGCTTGAAAACTGTCTGAGCTTCTTAAAGGCCATTTGAAATTGTCTGGTATCCAAAACCAGGTCCTGTCTGAAGTCTCTAAAGCTTCTCTCCGATGCTACCTGTACCGCAGTTTTATGCCTGCCTTCACCTCCAATTCTTATGCCCTGGGGATTGTAGCCACCATGGCCAAAAACAGAGGTCCCTCCGGTGCCGACCCAGTAATTGCCGCCGCAGTGTTTTTCCTTCTGTTCGGCAATACGTTCAGCGAGCATTCTTTTCAGCTCTTCAAGATCATACTTTGCAAAATCATCATAGCTCTTTTCGAAGTTTTCCGGCAATTTTATTTCTTCATCCAGCCATTTCCAAATTTCTTCAGGAATATCCGCAGGAGTTTCAATACCCTTAAAGTACTCGGCAAAAGCCATATCGAATTTATCATAATCCGCTTCAGTTTTGACAAGAATGTTTCGGCAAAGATGGTAAAAATCTATAAGCCTGGCGCTGCAAAGCCCCTTGTCAAGTGCTTCAATCAGTATAAGCCACTCGTTTAGGGATACTTTTAGCCCTCTCGCTCTGAGTAAGTAAAAAAAAGTGATAAACACAATAATACTCTCCGCTTTCTAGATCCAGCGCTTTGTGGTAAAGCCTTTTTCCTTGATTTCAAACATCGCTTCAATATCCTGGTTCTTTTTAAGCAGAACCCCCACAAAAGGAATTTCCGCCTTGATC
>JBBRXH010000096.1:0-6491 GCA_038248565.1 Peptostreptococcales bacterium
AATTTTGGCAAGTCGGTTTTGGCCGGCAAAATCGTTGAAACTGTTGTTGAGGAGCAGGCCCTTAAAACCTGGAAATGCCTAGTCTGTGGAGAACTGGTCCATGGACTGACGCCGCCTGCCAAGTGCCCGGTCTGCGGAGTCGGGTCGGAACAATTCGTTCTCATAGCTGATGAGGCTACCGGATTCAAATCTGAAGCTAAAAGCAAAATTATTATTATTGGTAACGGAGCGGCCGGCACAGCTGCTGCGGAAGCCGTCAGAAGTAGAAATCAGGTCTGCAGCATCGAAATGATCTCAGAGGAAGAAGTGCTGGGTTATAACAGGCCTATGCTTACAAAAGGGCTGCTTTCCAGCTTCGAAAACCTTAATTTTTCAATAAAACCTGCATCCTGGTTTGCCGATAAAGCTATAATAACGACCCTTGGGACTGCTGTTGCTGAGATCAAACCGGAATCGAAGGAGCTCATTTTGTCAAACGGTGAAACAAGAACTTATGACAAGCTTATTCTGGCAACCGGCGCCAGATCTGTCATACCCAAGACAAAAGGCGGAGACCTTGAAGGGATATTTGCCATCAGGTCCTTGGCAGACGTTAAAAAAATTCAGGCTTATTTGGCCAAGGTCAACAATGTAGTCATACTCGGGGGAGGCGTCCTTGGTCTGGAAGCAGCTTGGGAACTCAAGCGGGCAAAGAAGGATGTTTCCGTGGTTGAACGGGGCAGCAAAAGCATGAGCAAACAGCTGGACAGCAAGGGCTCTGAAATTTTAGAGGACGCCATCGGCAAAGCGGAAGTGCATCTTTATCAAAATGTTACCGTGGATGAAATCGTCGGCAGTGATAAGGGCTCAGTAACCGGAGTAATGCTTAATGACGGAACGCTACTGGAAGCTGAGATGGTTATATTCTCCATGGGCATTAAATCCAGCATCGAGCTGGCTGCGGCAGCCGGCATCGAAACGACCACCTGCATCGTTGTCGATGAGAAGATGGCCACCAGTGCCCCTGACATTTATGCCTGCGGAGACTGCGCCAATTTTAAGGGTGTCAATTATGGCATCTGGAGTCAGGCAATTGCCATGGGCAAGATAGCCGGAGCCAATGCCGTGGGAGACGATCAGGTTTATAAACAGATTACGCCGCTGAACTCCTTTGTCGGTATGGGGACCTCGCTTTTCTCTGTCGGAGATACCGGCAAAGACCCGGCAAAAAAATATAAGACCTTCGAGCTCTTCGATCAAGGCAAGAATACATATGAAAAAATCTATTTTGAGAATGACCGATTCTGCGGCGGTATCCTGATTGGGGATGTCAAAAAGGCCGTTAAATTCAGCAAGGCATACGAAAACCAGGAGTCCCTGGAGAAAATGCTGACCCTTTAAACAGAGGGGATATGGAATCATAGCAGAGGATTGAGAAGTATAGCAGAGGATTGAGAATATAGCTTATGGTTGAAAGTTTATATTATGTCTATATCGTACAGTGCAGAGATGACACCCTATATACTGGTTTGACCAACGATATCACTGCCCGTATCGCGGCTCACAATGCAGGCAAAGGCGCCAAATACACCAAAGGGCGCCTCCCTGTCAGTCTGGTCTATTCTGAAATCATGGAGAACAAGTCCGCCGCCCTGCGCAGAGAGATTCAGATCAAGAAGCTGTCTAAGTCTAAAAAGCTTAAACTTTTAAGCAAAGAAAAGTCTTGACGAAGAGCAGATAAAAATGGATAATATCCCTTGGAGTCTTTTGACAGCATCTTAAGACTCCGGCGGTCTGCGCGGGCGTAGCTCAGTGGCAGAGCACCGGCTTCCCAAGCCGGTCATGTGGGTTCGATTCCCATCGCCCGCTCCAATGCTTGTAAAACTCCCGTAGAACTTTGTTGACCCAGATGTAAATTGTTCGTTGTGTATTTATATACACGCCTCACAATTTCATCTGGGCGCCTCGTTCTACGGGAGTTTTACTACGCATTACAGATTGTAAAACAAAAAAAGTGGCTAAATCAATGCATTTGCAATGGTCCAGTCACTTTTTTATTTCGCTAAAATTTAGAATATTTGTATCAATTTGCGCGTTCACGCACGCTCGGGCACCGGTTATTGGTGACCCTATTGGGGACCCTCTTGCTCGATTTGAGGTTTTGGGCTCTCTTCTTTTTTATTATGCAGCTTATTTATAGCAGCAGTAGCGCTATCAAAAGATTCCGCTGAATGATGTGTATAAATCCTCGATGTGATTTCTATACTGCTATGTCCCATGAGCTCCCTGGCAACATTAATTGGTATGCCGGCCGCCTGCAGATCTGTGCAGTATGTATTTACGTTCTTTATCCGTTATGGACCGTCTAGTGCCATCTGAGGCCTTTGGCAATTCAAGTTCCTCGGCTGGATTATCCAAGATTAATTTATTTGACTTTGCACGACCAAATAATTGCTGGAGGAGCTGCCTGAGTTTAATCATATGAGAGCGACTGTGGCCTATCCTAGCATTAAATATCTTCTGTAGGTGAATTGGGCGGACGTCCTTTTAACAGTTGTATTACGGGTGATAACTGAAGAACCTTCCTTGATAGCCTTTTTTTCATAGCAATCTTGACGGCAAGCTCTGTCGGATCCTTCGCCCTAATAAAATACCGTGCCCCTTCATAACGGAATGATTGGCGTAATAACATTAAATTTCACTTCCTTAAAGCATGGATAAAAACTCTTCTCACAATTCTATCCAGCAGCCAGTTAGGGTTAAGTATTCACCATCTTTTACAGTTAAGTACTGGTCTGTGTCGAATACGCTGTTGGCCTTAATACTATCCATTGAATGCTTACTATTAGTGGTGACCTCATAATATGATCCGCCTTCGGAATAAATTTTATATTCTCCAGCAGGAATATCTCTTCCGACCAAGAACATGCCACCATCAAGTTTTTTTCTAGCAGGATCAAGCATAGGAGAATCTGATAACGTATAACACTCGCCGGAATCAAATGAAAAATACTGTCCATCGGAAACTGTAACGTATGTCAGATTAGTATAAAGGTTATTCGAAATAATACTATCCATAGTTCCACTGCTATCTTTAGAAATCTGCATATAACCGGTTCCCCAAATGACATATTCGCCAGCGGAAAGGTCGGACCCAATCTTATACATGCCGGGCTTGATATAGTTAGGCTCATCTACTACAGTTTCGGAGATTGCCTTGTCAATGCCTTCCTGAGTGGTTTGGTCGGTACCCACAGAACTTGAAGCCCCGCTGCTGCATCCAACTAATAAGGTTACGAAAAATACAATAAGAAGCAGTTTGATTTTCATTACACTCTCCTCCATTTGCTTTTGAATTAAATTAAACAGCAAATTCTAAACTAACGACATCTGAATAAGAATAAAAATGACCATGCTTAATATGTTCAAGCTCATGCCTAAAGGCGTTGACTCTTTTTTCGTCCGGAATATCTGAATTCAAATAAATGTTATAGTCTCCATTCTCATCCTTGACCGTGAGACCTTTGACATGAAGAGGCATTTGAAGGATTCTAATTATTACCGCGTCCGTATTCACCTCCTATGTTATGATTTGTAGCTTATTTGTCCAGCTGCCTGATGTTTTTAGAATTAAGCGGAGTTACAACACTTTTTCCGGTTTTATCTTCGATATCTCGCCTTGTATTACCGGCAATCTTTCCGCCGACTTTCGCAATATCCATACTTTCTTTAAATCCATTCGGATTTCTTACACTTGATATCTCGGCCGTAACCGCCTCAGACAGCATGTTTAAAACAAGCTCAACCGGAGACATGTTATCTCGGAGGTTTTCTTTCTTCAATCCCTTATAGTTCTTATATTCGCGAGTTGTAAATCCAGACCACTCTTTTGTTATGACATCAGTAAGTGTAGCGTAATGAACACCGGCCTTAATTCCGACCCTTTCCCACTCGCTTGTAAGAACTTTTCTTGTATCGATAGACTTAAGCCGCTCATTGATCCATTCGTTTGAGTAGCCTTTGCGCTTATATAGATCGAGCCCTCGATTGATAGCAATCTCTGGATCAGACATCTCGTCCAGACGCTCACTGCCGACCTTGGCCAACCATAATTTAAAGGGCTCGGCTTTTGGAGAGGGAACAGATTGAATCAACCGCAAAAGCTGTTCGGAGTCTGCTGCGTCGGTTATTCGCATTTTGCCATCTGCTGCTGGCATTTTCAAACCGTGACAATTTGTCACGGTTTCATTTCCTTCGTCGTTAAGTCTCTGCTTCAACTTACGCCAATATGCCTGAGGGTTATTGCTCTCAGTCAGAACCGCTAGCACGTCAACAATAGAGAAATACCATTTCTCCTGCTGTTTGTGCCAAACAACACGGATATTACTACTGTCGAACTGATCGAACAGTGCATGTTCAGGACCGAGCTCATCAACTGAAATCATATCTGTTTTATCAGTAATCTCATCAAAGAAGAAAAAGAAAAACAAATCATCCACCTTCTTTCAAATTTAACTATCCCTTATTGGTCTGCTGCGTGAACCTTCAATCATTCTAAGAACTTGATCAACATCATACTTGATAGCCTTTTTTCATAGCAATCTAGACGGCCAGCTCTGTCGGATCCTTCGACTTAACGAAATACCGTTTCCCCTCATATCGGAATGATTGACGTAGTAACATTTCGTTTCACTTCCTTAGCAATATAACTAGACAACAAATTCTAAACTAACGACATTGCCCTGCGGCATTTGTAGGACACTGATTATTATTGCGTCTATATTCAATTACTGGGTGGAGATACTCTATTATTTTTTATCAGTTGATTTGAGCGCTTTTTTTCGTTCTTTTTCAATTTGCTTAATACTTTTATCGGGCATGGGTAAATTTTCGGGAGCGGTGCCACTAATTTCAATCATTGTATTACGTACTTTGCGGCCCACGCTGTAGTGAACTCCATTTGCCCTTTCCTCACCTTTAATCTTTTCTTTGCGTAACTTTTCTTCTGTTTGAGTAATTCTGAAATAGTTGGCTGCGAGTTCGGCAGGATCCATATGATCTAGAATATCGTCAGTTTTCTTAAGTCTCTTGCGCTGCTTAATGTCGGATGCGGTCTCGCCATTATATAGGCCTTGATATCCAGAGTTTTGAAACTTGCCGTAATTCCTGACACCGGCATCGCTAGCGGTATTGGCTAATTTTTTATTAAAATCTTTCACGCCACTTCGAAGCTGCAAACGACGATCATCGTCCGACAACTGCTCAAATTTTAAGGATTCAGAGAGCTCCTGCTTTCTGGTTTGAATTGCAAAATATGTTTGGCCTAGTGCAATGATTTCTTTACTAGGATCTCCGTTTTGGACAATAAGATAGCAGGCATACCGAGAAAGCATTATGTCACGTATTGGCACGGGCGCAACTCCACCTTCTACCATTTTGTTGATTTCAACAAAATGGCTTTTTTCAACATATCCGGCTTTTGCACAGGCAGTTTTGGCTTTCTTTATGACGCCTTCAAAATTTCGCCATTCAGTGTATTCCAAAACAATTTGTAGTTCGCGCGCATACCAAAACTCATTGCCCTCATCATCAATATGCATGATGTCGTCAAAAGTTTTACCACTATAAATGGTCATGTTATACTCGTTAATATTTTCATTATCGAAAAACAATTCATCCACCTTCCTTCAAATTCAAGCTATCCGTTATTGGCCTGCTGCTCATAAGCTATAAAAAGCTGATTTTTGCGGACTTGACTTTCCCCAGAAGCTTCACATCCCTTGCTTCATATTCGAGCTCCTTTAGGTTAGCATTTTCTGGCCTAAGGACAATTTTTTTGCCATATTGATAAAACCGCTTAACTGTGGCATCTTCTTCATGGATAGAGGTAACAACCAGATCTCCATTCGAAATGTCGCAGTCTCTGCAGACATACACGAGGTCATCTTCACAAATCCGAATGCCGCTCATGGCATCACCCTTGACCCTCAGTGCATAATCGAGGGACTCATCCTCAACAAGCTCATAGCCCTCGAGATAGTCATCGCCGAGGATAGGGACAGCGGCTGAAATCCGGCTCAGGATAGGAATTTGTTTCTTATTAGTGACGTTGCCTGCGGTTGAAGATGAGTCTATATTTAAATTATTGGAGGGACCAGCCGTCAAGTCGACGCGCAATAGCTGATCCATGGAAATTCCAAACATTTCAGAAAGTACGGTAAGTTTCTCTATGGGAGGCTCGGAAACTCCACTTTCCCACTTCTGAACGGTTGTAAATGATTTGTAACCCAATTTGTCTGCAATATAGTCTTGTGAAAGACCCCGCTTCTTTCTGAGATATTTTAAATTTTGTGCAAAAATCATTGGAATCACCTCCATAGATTAATGTTTGTGTTAACTAATTTTTATAATAATTGTTAATTATCTGCTATTTTGCAAGGGTTACAGAGCTTTTAAAGTCAAAAAACAATGGCCCCCCTTTTTCTGATATAATTGAGTCGCTAAACATCGTA
>JBBRXH010000097.1:0-6367 GCA_038248565.1 Peptostreptococcales bacterium
ATGACGTCCAGTCTCTCGATGGCTCCCATTGCAGCGATTTCAGGCATGCAAAGGCCGGAGCTGTAGTTGCATAATCTGATATATCTGCCAACTTCTTCTCCTACTTCATCCAGTTTTTTTCTCATGATCCTGAAGTTTTCCTGAGTGGCATAAGTGCCGCCGAAGCCTTCCGTGGTGGGTCCATAGGGCACATAATCCAGCAGGCTTTGTCCTGTGGTTCTGATGACAGCGATAATATCCGCGCCCTGCCTGCCAGCTGCCTCTGCCTGAAGCACATCTTCATAGATGTTGCCCGTGGCAACAATCAGATATAAATAAGGCTTCCTGCCTTCACCTATAGTGGCAAGATAGTTGTCTCTTTTAGCGCTCTGTGCTGTGATCTTATCAAGGGCGTCTTTGACAAGGGGCATTATTTTGGCTTCAGCCTCTGCTCTGCTTACAGTTTCAAGCTTCATAAGATCCAAATCTCCACCGGAGACTTTTTCCGCGATCTGCTGAGGTGATAATCCCGTCTTGATCATCGCATTGCCTATCCAGTAGGAGATTCCTCTGGAAAGTCCGCCGCCTTCATTGATCGCATCGACGACGATATTGGGCAACGGTCTTTCAACCTCATCGATGCCGTCAACTCCGAGAAGTCTTAGGATAGTCCTTTCTGTAGAAACCGTCGTATGTCTGTCTATAAAGCTCTGCATCTCTTCTGCAATATTATTAGCTGCGTTTCTTGCGCTGGCGATTACTTTAGGGTCCAGATTAAGTTTGCTTTTCATTCTTTATTTCCCTCCTTCAATTAATATCTTTTTTGCGTCGTTAATGATTTCGTCATAGATACCCAGCATCTTTGCTATATTTAAGGCATCTTTTGGGATCTCCTGATCGCTGCCCACTGAATAAAGCCTGTAGTCCATATATCTGGAAATAACCTCTATGCGTTCCCGCCGGGTGGCATGGATCAGTTCCCTTCCGAGCTTTGCCATATCGGCGTTGGCCAGACCTTTTACCTGAAGGCTCCTGACGCTGTGGGTCATAGCCGCATGATCAAAATGGGTGGTGACCAAGGTGATATATTTTTTTAAAGACAGATAGCCAATCACACTCCTGGTCAATGCCAGTCCCTCAACGGGATTGGTGCCACTGGCTATTTCATCTATTAGAATCAGCGCATTCTCCCTGCTCTGATCCAAAATATCCTTTAGCTCCTCCATTTCGCTGCCAAAGCTGGATAGACCTCTTTGTACAGACTGGGTGTCACCGATTAGGATATGCACTGAGCTGGATAGTCCTACTCGCGCTTCTGTGCAGGGTACGAAGAAACCATGCTGGGCAAGAAGGACTATTAGGCCTACCATTTTTAAGGAGATGGTTTTACCACCCATATTAGCCCCGGTGATGCAGGTTACGCCATCGTTAAGACTGATGCTGACCGGGCAAAATCTTTTACCTTTGCCGCTTAGGATTTTTTCGACCACCAAATGCCTGCCATCCATAATTTCAAGAGCATGATCGATACCGATTTCAGGTTTGATGCAATCGTTGAACTTCGCATATCTGGCTTTAGCAATGACGAAATCCAGTTCACCGATGATCAGGCAATTTTTTACCAGATCATCATGGTATCTGGAAACCTTTCTCGACAGCTGGGTCCTGACTTTCAGTTCTTCTTCATCTATATGAAAATTGATTTCTTCCATTCTCTTAATAATTTTATCGAGGGTATCTGTATTCTTAATCACATAAGTCATGGTCATATAATCTTCGCTGTCGACCACAAGCTCTGATATGGCCTTAACCTGAGCCATAAGCTCCGTATTGGATTTAGAAACCAGCAGCTCAAATTTTGGCGTCATGGACAGGCAAAACTCTTTTTCCAGTTGCTGCCTGATCTGTTTTTTCTCCTGTCTGATCTCTATCTCAAGGTTGTGCTTTTCTCTGCGCAGGCTGCCGAGACTCTCGGAAAAATCATCATAGATATAAAATGTGTTGATCCTGTCTTTTCTAGGATCCAAAATATCCAGAAGCTCCAAAGTATCAACAGGCATCAATTCCTCTGGCATAGCCTCATCGGTTTCCCCGGTAATCCTCGCTAGTCTCTCCAGTTGAAGCAAAAAGTTTTTGATCTCATAAAGCTCTACCACCGAAAGCACATTGCTTTTACTTCTGACTAGAGTGAAGCTGATCTCCTTGATTTCCATCAGCACTTCATCAAGACTATCCATCTTTTGGGGGCAAACCCTTATGCTCGATAATACCATGTCGACCTTCGTCAGTTCATAGCGGAGCCGATCCTCTTCTCCCGGGAAAAAGGCTGTGATTTCCTTAAGATGTTTTTTGCCGTAGGGCGTTCTGATGCTGATGTTCTGAAGGATATCCTCAAAGCCGGTTTCGTTTTTAGTCTTCGTACTGGCAAGCCGCATGGAAATCACCTCCAAACTTGACATCAATAATCGGAATTTTGGGTATTGCCCTGCGCATGGCTAAGAGCAAAGTTTCATGCTCAAAGCTATAACCTGCAGGGGCGAAGGGGTTGACCGTTATGGCGGCAACCTTAATGGTTTCCAC
Source organism: Peptostreptococcales bacterium (assembly GCA_038248565.1). Classification (GTDB taxonomy): domain Bacteria; phylum Bacillota; class Clostridia; order Peptostreptococcales; family Anaerovoracaceae; genus JBBRXH01. The sequence goes on from JBBRXH010000097.1 coordinate 2,560, forward strand.
CACACTCACCCGGAAGCCTTTTTTAGCAAGCTGCTGCCAGGGACTCGCTTCAATAAATATTTTGGTAAGGTCTTTTATTATAAACTCAGTGTGTTTGAACTTTGCCGGATGAATATCTGCCACAACGCTAAGGGTTAAGGCTCCCGGAATGTAAACAAATGCAATGTTCTCATCAATGCGTTCATCCAAAAACCTGCTGGCGTTGAGCCCGGTCTTCAGGTCGAGAAACTGGATCTGATGGGTTTTGTCTATGAGCATGATTTGATCTTTGTCCTGATGCTCAAGAATCATATTAAATACCCTACTATCGGAAATCTTCGGCAATCCATAAAGATTAACCACATGCAGCGTCTCCTCCACAACCCTTTTTAGGCTTCGGCTGATCACGGCTCCCGTGGCGATGATTACGCCATCGGAAATCCCCGGTGCAGCAATGGATTTTCTGTCTATGGCGCCGTCAATTAGAATCATGTCTGCGCCGAGGCAAATCAATTCCCGGCACAGCTTCTTATGGTCTCTGACATTGAGGGGTCCCGCAATCTGAACATAGCCGCTCTCGGCAGCTCTGCAGATCAGTATTTGCCCTAAGGGAGTTGAGTATTCCGTCATCTTGAGTATTTCCAGTCCGGCGTCTGCCATTTCATAAAGCTTAGCCGGAATGGATACCAGGGTGCCTGTTTCTATAGATATTTTTGGTTTATCCGTTCCTGTAACCAGATCGATCAGTTCTCCGTCCCTTCCCGTCGAGGTAATACCAAGGCACAAGCCTTCATCCATAGCTTCTTCAATTAAATAATTCAGCGCTGTGGTTTTGCCTGCATTTTTGGCCATACCTACGATGGATAGCGTCTGGAATTGATCCATGAGCTGGTTTAACAGTCCCATTTTATTTGTTTCTCTTATGTCTTTTCAGGTTGCCGGGCTCAAGGGACAGATGTTCTCCCTGAAGGAGTCCTTCAACGCCCTCATAGTGGAATTTCTTCTTGCCCTTGCAGACATCGCACACGCATTCAAGCCTTGGCAGATCTGAAGGTTCCGTATAGGTCGTAATGACGCCTTCATAATTTCTGAGAACCACCTTATCCGGCGATGAGGACAGTACGTAATTTGGCATAACAGGAATCTTTCCGCCGCCGCCGGGTGCATCTACGACAAAAGTTGGCACTGCAAACCCTGAGGTGTGTCCTCTTAGCCCTTCAATGATTTCAATGCCCTTGGATACATCGGTTCTGAAATGCTCGATGCCCAGGGACAAGTCGCACTGATAGATGTAATAGGGTCTTATTCTATTCTTTACAAGAACGTGAACCAGCTCTCTCATGATATGGACACAGTCGTTGACGCCTCTCAGTAGCACCGACTGATTCCCCAGCGGGAAACCGCCGTCGGCAAGCTTTCTGATAGCTTCCATAGCTTCCGGAGTCATTTCCTTGATATGGTTGAAATGGGTATTGATCCAGATAGGCTGATATTTCTTCAGCATGGTCACCAGTTCGTCGGTGATTCTCTGAGGCATGACCACTGGTGTACGGGTGCCGATCCTTATGATTTCAACATGGGGGATCGTTCTTAGCTCTTTGATGATGGACTCCAGCATGCCATCGGAAATAAGCAGCGGATCTCCGCCTGACAGGACAACGTCTCTGACTTGAGGCGTTCTTCTGATGTAGTCGATAGCCTGCATGATATCATCCATGCTTCTGGCGCCATCTTTTTCTCCGGCAAGTCTTCTTCTGGTGCAGTGTCTGCAGTACATGGAGCACTGGTCTGTGATCAGAAGGAGAACTCTGTCAGGGTATCTATGGGTCAGGCCTGGAGCCGGTGAATCTTCATCTTCATGAAGGGGATCCAGCATATCGGCTTCGCTTCGGTGGGTTTCCATGATCACGGGGACAGCCTGCATTCTGATAGGACATCTTGGATCGTTCTTGTCCATATGCGCTGCATAATAGGGTGTCACGCCCATTCTGAAGGTTTTAAGGGTTTCTTCGATGTCTTTTTCTTCCTGCGGCGTTACGTTGATTATTTTCTTTAATTCTTCAACTGTGGTAACTCTATTTCTAACCTGCCACTTCCAATCGTCCCACTCTGCTGCAGTAACGTTTTTATAGGCATCTATTTTATTATAATAGTTTTGCATTTTGTCTCCTTTTCAATTTGTATTCAATACACTCTGTCGTAATGGCATTATGCTTTTGAAAATTAAGCGTACATTTCCTGGAAAAGCGCTCTGATTGCTGGGCATTCTCTCAGTACCTGAAGGGCGATTTCTGCATGTCCCTTAGTGTATCCGTTGCCAACGATCATATTGACGTCCTTGCCAACTCCTTCGGCGCCTAAAGCAGCTTTGGTGAAGCTGGTGGCCATACTGAAGAAATAGACGGTACCGTCATCCTTGCAGGCCAGTATGCTGGACATTTCGGTGTTGGGGATATTGACGCAGTTGATGACGATGTCAGCCAGCTGGCCATTAGTCAGATCCATGATTCTATCATAGATGGCAATAGCGTCCGTTGCATCTGCTGCGAAGTATTCATCAGCAAGGTCAAGCTTTCTGGCTCTGTCTGTACTCTTTTCGCTTCCGCCGATGCAGATGACTTTGCCCGTTACGCCGGCTCTTTTTTTGGCTTCATAAAGGCATAGCAGACCAGATTTTCCGCCGCCGCCAATAACGACAACCGTATCTCCAGGTTTAACAAGCTTGGCTGCCTGGGCAGGTGCTCCTGCTACATCCAAAACAGAAAGGGCAAGGGTCTCAGCCATATCTGTTGGAAGTTTTGCATATATGCCGCTTTCAAATAAAATGGCCTGCCCGGTGATATCCACCTGGTCGATGTCCGGACGGACTTCATGGATTTCCTTGATAACAAGGGGAGTCAATGATAATGAAACCAGGGTTGCTATTTTATCTCCGACTTTTAAATCTGTTTTTCCTGCCAGAGCAGGTCCGATTTCTTTAACTGTTCCGATGAGCATACCGCCTGAACCAGTCACGGGATTTTGGTGTTTCCCTCTTTCAGCAACGATACCCATCATGATTTTTTTAATTTCCTCGATATTTCCTTTAGCCTGGGATTCAATTTGCGTGAAGCTTGCAGAATCGATGTTCAGTGTTTTGACATCAATGAGGATTTCGTTATCGTAAATCTCCATAGTGTTGTCAATTTTAATGGCCGGCTGTGGCAGAACGCCCTTAGGTTCAAGTACTCTGTGGGTTCCGAATGGATTTCCTTTTTTCATGATTATCTTCCTCCTAAAATTTTTACTAATTACTAATTGTTCTATGCTTATTACTAATTGTTCTACACCTATATAGAGCAATTAATATGCCAACTCATATAATACGCAGAAAAATGGGCCTTTTCGGTTCAAATCCTTCAACTGCAATCAAAAAACTCTGCAAATAGTTGTTTGCAGAGCTTTGTAGAGATCGAATCGAACCGTTATTGTTCATTAATTAATATTTAGGTGAACCGATTTAGAATCAATCTATGCTGTATTTCATCTTCTTCCTGACAATCTGGGTTTGGCTGATGCCGATTGCCTTTGCCGCCTTCCTGGAAGACCCATACTTTTCGTAGGCATATTTGATGATCTCACGCTCATAATTCTCAACCATACGTTCCAGTTGAAGGGGTGCTGAGCCTGGAGGTCCGCTGGAATTTCCCAGCGCCAGGCTCGACCAGTGGTAAGTGAGTAGCCCCCCAGGCCGTAGAGGCACGCGTCTGTCCGTTCTATCCAGTCCGGGACTCTCGCCACCACCAGATTTAGACTGACACCTTCCCACGCTTTGCGAATCAGCTCGATC
>JBBRXH010000098.1:0-6359 GCA_038248565.1 Peptostreptococcales bacterium
ATATTAGCTATGCCGACACTAAAACAACGGAACAGATCATATTTGACGGCACCCAAAGCACCTGGGCTGAACAGACCCTGGTTTCCGCTTATGAAGCAGGCCTGACTTATCCTACTGTCATGAACCATTATACTAAGTCAATTACCCGGGAGGAATTTGCAACGATAGCAGTCAAACTCTATGAAAAGCTTTCCGGCAAGACCCCTCAGGCCGGCAGTAGCCCTTTCACCGACACCTCTAATCCTGAAATCGTCAAGGCAAACCAGCTGGGCATCGTTCTTGGTATCGGTCAGGGTAAATTCTCCCCGGATACCAACATCAAACGGCAGGAATTAGCCGCAATGATCATGCGCACTCTTTCTGTTAGTATTTCAGGGCTTTCAAAGCCGACTGCCGAGGATCTTCCCTTTGCAGACAAAGGCTCCATCTCTTCGTGGGCTCTCGAATCTGTCAAGTTCACCTATCAGAACAGCATCATCAATGGTATGGGCAACAATCTATTCGCCCCGCTGGCCAATACGACCAGAGAGCAGGCCATTGCCATGATCAAACGCGCCAACGACACTTTTAGCATTTCCAGCAATAAAGCCATCGTCAGACTGGGCATAGGCTCGCCTCCGATTTCAAATGAATTAACGAAATTTAAAAAAATCGATTTTACTAACAGACTAACGGCACCGAAATATGACACACGTCTGACGCTTTATGCTGCAACAGCTCCAGGCAAACCGGTCAAGCGAAGCTTTTCCGATCTGAACAGCCTCACAGCTTCCCTCTCCTCCGATCAGTCAGTACGCTCAGATGTTGCTTTGACCCTTCAGACGGCACTGCCCCTGATCCAGCCAACACTGACCATCGATCCGGTCATGATCCAGCCACTGGTCATTAGACCTTCCTGGTGGACGGCGCCACGCACAGCAGGTCCTGTTTATTCCAAGGCAGACTGCGCAGCCTTCATCGACTGGAGCAAGGATAAGAAGCGTTACTTCTCCTTCAGCACGGCTAATGCTACCGGGGCTGTCAATGTTGTCTGGCAGGTATCAAGGACGCCTTTCAACGGATTTAAGGATAACTGGACAACGCCCCTGGGTCTCGTATCCAAAGGATCAGTGCCAGTATCAGCAGGCGAATTTTTAATTGACTTCAGCACCTTTGCCCCTGCTGCGCCAGTCACGGGAGCTTTTTACAAGCTCATCGGCAATTCATTATTATTCTCACTGCCAGGCAGTGCTGCAAATAGCGTAGGCTCCTTTAAAGAGATTCCAAAGACCCAGTACAAGTATTACGTCAGAGCAGTCCCTATCACAAGGCTTGGACTTCCTGTCGGAGATCCTGGTGAAGGGATCCTGGTGCTTTATGGCAAGCCGACTGATACGACCCATGCCGCCAGTATCAGATCTTCCTTTGAGCTATGGTCTCCTAAGTGGGGCGGCCCTCTTGGCGGAATGGGCGAATTCCCGAATCTGCTTTCAAAGAGAGCAGATGTCGGCGTATCTCCGATTGAATCAGCCTACTGGTTCCAGCTGCGAACGCCGGCTTCGGATACAACCCGGGTCGTTTTACAAGTTTCAACAGAGAAGTTCTCCGCTGAAGCTGCCGGATGGGACACGCCCAAGGGACTTGTGTATTCCAAATCCTACAACATGCCCTTGATGCTTGACCCGAACTATCCCAATGCAGCCAGCATAGCCTTCAACAGCTTTGCGCCATCTGCCGCATCTCTTGCTGTGGATGAGTTTGTGAATTATTATGTGCGCGCTGTCGCCATCAGGACTTCCAATACGCCAGGCGGTGAGGAATCCGCTTTCTCTGACACTATTAAGATCAAGTATGGAACACCAGCAGCACCCACAATTTATCGCTACGAAACGGTCACCGTACCCTCCTATACACCTTCCGTCAAAATCCTCCATTATGAACCAATTAAATGGGAGGATCCGGACTGGGCACACCATTATATCGTTTACAAAGCACCAGCCTGGAATGAAATCAACACGATGTTCAAAAACCAGAACGGAGGGATCCTTGCGCCCTATGTGCTTTATACTATGCCTGGAAGCCCCTACTACGACAATACCATGACTATCGACAAGTACGAAAAGCAATTGGTGCCCCAGTTCCTGCAAAAAAATACCACGGTCTATTTTCCGCCTCCTGTGGAGAAAGATAAATCCTGGTGGGAAGAGCTTTGGGACGGCATCGTAAGCTTCTTCAGCGATTTAGTCAGCATTATAAAAAATGTCGTCAACTGGGTAGCGACCGCCTATAATTCAGTGAAAACCGGTCTGATCAGTTTTGTAGCCGCCAACTTCCCGGGCATACCGGATAGCTGGCGGGAAGGGCTGAGAGCTGCACTTGAGATGCTGGTCAACAGCGGCCTTGCCGCCATGGGCCTGCCGCCTTCCCTGCCGAATTTCGATGATCTCACCAATATGAGTCTCGATTATATGGCCGGTGTCGCCTTGACCCAGGCAGGTATTCCGGCCAATCCGGGCACTGACTGGATTACGGATAAAGCAAAAGAAGGTATAAAAGATGGGCTTACCAATTCAGCAGCCGCCCCAATGCCTAATCCCATCAATTCGTCGATTCTAAAAGCCGACCCTGATTATCTTTACAGACCGGCTTATATGGATATCGAGTTATCCAATCCATTTGACAAGGCCTCTCTGCCCGGCAGCTTTTCCATCGATGCAGAATGGGCATGGACGGAGAACGTTAGCTTGGATGCAACCGTTTGGTCTGAAAAGCCCATATCACAGCAATACGCTGATGCCGCAGCCTATGCGACGCATTTCGTCTATGGTTTGAGCAGAGGACACCAAGGTTATCCAATCTACTACACCCTGTTCGAGCCTATCAGAAGCCAGGCAATACCTGCAATGCAGCCCGGCGAAAAGCTGATTGTACGGGTCTATCTCAAAGAGTACATCGGCAAGCCTTATGCCTTTGCTGTAAATGGAGATTCCGTACTGCCTGAAGATTTTGCCCAGATGTATAACGGCACCACCGGCACGACGAATGTCTATTCCGGAGGCCAGTCCGTCAGCCAGGGTTATAATACGAGCTTCAAGGTCTACATCGATTCCAATTACAATCTTCCGTCTGCAACAGTCTCTGCCAAGGCAATGGGGCTTATTGGCTCCGATCCCAAGTGTATCTACGACTATCGCTATAACTACGGGGACACAGTGGAAGACTTCGAGCAGATAGCCGCAAAGTCCTACAAGTAAAACAAAAGTTCCTCGGAGTATTTGGATATATCTTCGTATCCAATAGCTTCGAGGTATTTTTTTGTCAATGACCTTAATATAATTTCTCCATATGCTGTTTTACAGTAGCTTTTCTTTGTGTCAGAACATTCCCAGGCTTTATTCAATGCTATTCCAAGCACTTTTAGGTATCTGCGTCTGCCAAGCCTCTAGTGGACTTTTACCACCAAGCTATCGCCCATACTGGGCGCACAATAAAATCTGCGGGCGAATTTATAATCGCCCGCAGAAAGTTGTTAACTTTTTAATTTTTTTATCACTTATTTTCCTTATTTTACTGGCTCTACAATCAGGAACGGCTGAAGCTGATATGGCTTCGGGGCAACTGCTCTGTCCTGCCACATGTAGAACCATCTTTCTAATGGATAGTAATAGTAGCCATCCTGCCAACTGTCTGAGGTGTCATAGGGGTCTGCAAAAATAAGAACGTCGTCTCCGATACTCGGCGTCCCATTATTATCATAACCGATGAGTGCCTGCCAGTGACCATCCCAATCCTGCCATTCGACCATAATCGGCCGACTAGCTTTGAGATTGTCCGTTACCCATTTGACAAAAAAGGAATCCTTGGCGTCAGAGACCCAATTCTGGGTGTCCGGATCATTATCGGAAGCGTATAAAGATACTGCATTAAAAGTTGGTGGCAAATTGCCCCATTCAGAAGCCGGTACGCTTTTATCGCCTTCAGCAATCAATTCACTTGTCTTGAAGTCCGCCTTGTAACTGGTTTGCACAATTTTAAATCCATCAATCGAATTGAAAAACTTCACCATTCTGTCAACGGAAGTTCCATACTCGGGGAAATTGTTAGCAGAACCGGGTTCGGCTCCTGGTACTTCCAAATCAACACTCGCTCCGGATTTGACGGCTATATCCCATTCACTGTATTTCGATACTCCAAAATGCTCAAGCGCCATCAATATGGTTGCGCTCCCACAGGACCACTCCGAGGTTTGTTGATATGTTTTGAATTTTGGGATTATGGTTAGGTGCCCGTTTGATGTCATGTTGTAGAAATCTGGATTTATGTAATAATTCGAATTAGGATGATCCCCTTTGTTTGCATAGGAATCCGCCCCGGCATCCGGATCAATATCCTTCTTTACAGCAATAACCTCCGGCTTTGCTTTGTTTATAACAGTGGCAGGAGCTATCGGACCTTCCAGCCCCTTTAGAACCTGCCCTGGGAATATCAAATTGGGATTTTTGAGTTTGTTTAAGTCGATGAGCGTCTGCATTGGAAGCCCTAACTGATTCGATATCTTCCAAAGTACATCCCCAGATTTAACTGTATAGTCTGAAGCAAAAGCGCTGCTGGTAGACAATACCAGTATAAGTATCAATACAAGTAGGTAGCTGGATCTTCTTTTCATGTTTCACTCTCCTTTTTAATACATCCCAAAACTGGAATCCAATATAAAAATATGTGTTTATATATTAAGTATGTAAGAAAAAAACAACCATTCAATTATTAGGTTGCTTATATTCCGGCATTTGTATGCTCAAAAATTATCTGCTCATCTATGCAGTTGGACAGTAATAACTTTTTACTTTAAAAGCGGGCAGTTGCATCTGAAACAGTACTCATCATTGATATCGTTTAAACTGGCGCACGCATTACAAAATACTATAGTGTCAGATGATTTATCATATTTCTCAAAAGAATTCAAGCCCTTATGATGCCTGACTTTGTCATTGATTTTATAATAATTATAAACCGTGTCATCCTCTTTGGCGCTGAGGTCATAAAGTTTTCCGTCTTCACTTTTAATAATCACCAAATATAAATTATAGTCGATCAGATTCAAATCGTTACTGGCTACATTTTTCCCATTGCGTTTTGCCTGAATTTTTTTGTCGATAACAATGCCATCCCATGTTTTACTTGTTCGTCTGCCAAAGGTTTGAATAAGCGCAATAAAAAGAAACATAGATCCAACGCCCGCCCCAATTAAAATTGCCTGGGGATTATTCATCTCCGGGCTTGTTTCTCCATAGATGTAAAATCCTATGATTGCAATGAGAGCCAATATCCAGGCAAATAAAAAGGACCATGTTTTCGAATTTTTTAAATATTTCGCAAAGGAGGGATCAGTAATTCTTGAGGAATATGCCATATAAAACCTCATAACAGCTTCTATTTCAAATTAACAAGTTATTAATTACTTATAAATTGTATCATCGCAAGGTCTTGCACGCCATAGTTTTATAAAAGTTGAATGATTTTGAAATAACAAAATACTGGCTGTTTATGCTATAATTAAAAAAGCGAAAAAATTTAAGCACATGCTGATAAAGCCAGATAAAATTTATGCGTAAGTGATAGGGAGGTTTATATGGATTCAAAGAAAATGCTCAATTTAGGAAAGATGATATTGATTACCATCTTAATTGTTGGAGTACCATTAGTTTTTAGCGCCTGCAGCAGCGGGACTACTTCAGCAAAGGGTGAGCCGGTATCTTTTGAAGACCCTATATTCGATAAACTCATTAAAGATTTTCTTGGCAAAGACGAGATAACCACCACTGATCTTGGCCAAATATCCGGAATCCAAATCGCTGCAGACCAGTTTATATTCTTAAGTGGGCCTGATATGCCAGTCGTCAGTATCGCAACATACGGCGATGATACCTTCGAATATGACGGGAAGAAATATACAGGTTTTGGTACAATGAAAAGCCTTGCCGATTTAAAATCTTTTCCAATGCTCACTTCTGTCGACATCATTTTGCAACCGAATATAGATTTCTCCACTTTGCCAAATTTAGACGTTTTATCCCATATGACCATTAGAGATAGTAAGCTTGAAGATATTAGCTTTTTATCAGGTGCTGTAAATCTTACCAATTTGTCTTTAGGTGGAAATAACATAACAGATATAAGCGCTGTAAGCGGAATGCAGAAGCTGCAATATTTATTTCTCCATTATAATAAGGTGAGTGATATTAGTCCTCTCAAAGGACTGCCCAGTTTGAAAAGAGTTGGTTTTTATGGGAATTCCATTTCGGACATTTCAGTTTTTGCTTCCCTTCCTGCTTTGGAGCAAGTTGAGATGTATGCTAATAAGGTTTCTGACCTGAGTCCAC
>JBBRXH010000099.1:0-6314 GCA_038248565.1 Peptostreptococcales bacterium
AACCTGAAAAGCCTCTTTAAGTAGTATGTAATAAATTTCAAATTGAAATTTTAGCGCTAAAAATAAAAACAGAAAGAGAAATGGAAAAATTGAAAAGTGTTTCCATTTTTCTTATTTATGTTATAATTTATGTCTAAGGTGGGGGTGTTTATGAATTATTTGGAAGTTAAGATTTTTACATCGACCTACGGCATCGAAACGGTAACTGATGCTCTTGCGAACCTTGGCATAGATGCGTTTATTATTGAGGATGCCCATGATTTCGAGTCTTTTTTAAGCAATAAAAAGGACTACGACTGGGATTATGTCGATGAGACACTCATGGAACTGATGGAGATAGAAACCTGTATCATCACTTATTTGGATGCAACGCAGGATGGCGAAGCAACCTTTAAAACTATACGCACCGAAATGGCAAAGCTGAAAAAGGAGGATGCTGAGGGAGTCTTAGGCAGGCTTCTTGTTGAAAATATAGAAGTGTCCGACGAGACATGGAAGGACAACTGGAAAGAGTATTTCAAGCCAATCAAGATTTCAGATAGGATTATTATCAAACCCACATGGGAGCCCTACACTAAAACCAGTGAGACGGATATCATAATCAACATAGATCCGGGGATGGCTTTTGGTACAGGGACCCATGAAACCACAGCGATGTGTATTAAACTGCTGGAAAAATATATCACGCCGGGCGATGACGTTTTAGATATCGGATGCGGCTCCGGTATTTTAGCCATAGCAGCATCTATGCTGGACGCTAAATCCATTACCGGCATCGATATCGATCCCATATCCGTTGAAGTGTCTAAAGCCAATATCACGCTTAATGGCTTATCAGATAAAATATCAATCATCCAGGGAGATTTAACGAAAGGTATTAGTATCATGGCTGATATCGTGGTTGCAAACCTTGTGGCCGAACTTGTTGTACTCCTATCGGATAGAATCAGACAGCACCTGAAAGGCAAGCAAATATTTATAGCCTCCGGCATTCTGATTGAAAAGCAGGAAGTGGTTGCGGAAGCAATGCGTGAGCTGGATTTCGAAATTCTGGAGATATTAAACGAAGGAGACTGGGCAGCTATTTGCGCCAGATATGGAGCGGGATGAGCAAATTCTTCGTAGAGGATATTGCAGTTGGGAATGATAGAATACTTATAACTGACACAGATGATATCAAACATATTTCAAAGGTTTTAAGGCTAAAGCCGGGGGCCATTATCGAGGTTTCCGACTCTAAAATATTCGACTACCACGCAAAAATTATCTCAATTTCTCCTAAGACCATCGAATTGCAGATTTTGGATAAACAGAGCTTTGGTAGAGAACCCACCATAAAAATCAGCCTTTTTCAAGGCATCCCGAAGCAGGGTAAGATGGAGCAGATTATTCAAAAATCCGTTGAGCTTGGCGTGAATTCTATCATCCCAACCTTCACCCATCGATCGGTGGTAACGGATAAGGGCAACTTTTTAGGCAAAATTCAAAGATGGCAGAAAATTTCCGATGAAGCGGTAAAACAGTGCAAACGAGGGATTATTCCCAAAGTCTCAATGCCTGTGAACTTTAAAGAAATGATCGCTCTGCTTAAAACATTTGACCTTGTGCTGTTCCTTTACGAAAATGAAGATGAGAGAACCATCAAGCAGACTTTAAGAGGGTTTTCCAGAATGCCTAAAACCGTAGCGATTATTATTGGCCCGGAAGGCGGATTCTCTGAAGAGGAGGCAAATCAGCTAAAATCATCAGGGGCCTTCCCATCAAGTCTTGGTAAGACCATTTTGAGAACTGAAACAGCAGGCGCAGCTGCTATTGCCATGGTGATGTATGAACTGGAAATGGCATAAACAAAAGAACAGCGATAATAAAAAAGCATAATGAGGAATTTAAATGAAAATAGCATTTCATACTTTAGGCTGCAAGGTCAATCAATATGAGACCCAGGCCATGAAGGAACAGTTTTTATCCCGTGGTTATGAGCTGGTTTTAGACGAAGATTTTGCAGATGTTTATGTCATAAATACCTGTACCGTAACTGGACTTTCAGATAAAAAATCGAGGCAGTATATTAGGCGTGTCAAAAGAATAAATCCTGACTCCATCACCGCTGTCATAGGCTGTTACGTCCAGGTGAATGCGGAAGCGGCATGCCAAATCGAAGGGGTAGATATCGTTGCAGGGACTAACGAGAAGACCAATCTGCCTGACTATATCGAAGAGTTCTGCCGTAATCATTTAAAAATCAGCAGGATCAAGGATTACGATGCGCTCTTGGACTATGAAGAAACCGGCATCATAACTTCTATGGATTCAAGGACCAGAGCCTACATAAAGATCCAAGAAGGCTGCAATCAATTCTGCTCCTACTGCATTATACCCTATGCTCGAGGCAGCGTCCGAAGCAGGGCAATGACTGACATTGTTTCAGAAGCCCAAAGCCTCATTTCAAAAGGTTTTAAGGAGCTGGTACTGACAGGTATCAACACAGCGCTTTATGGCAGCGAAAACGGCTGTTTAGGCCTTGAGGAAGTCATTCGGACGCTTAGCGCATTACCGGGAGAATTTAGAATCAGGCTTGGCTCTCTTGAGCCGACAGTCATCGATTCAATTTACGCTAAAAGACTCACGCATCACGAGAAACTCTGCCACCACATGCATCTTTCAGTTCAAAGCGGAAGCGATAGAATTCTTAAGGCAATGAATAGACACTATGACTTGTCGGCCTATAAAGATATTTTAAAAGTATTGAGGGAGTATGATGCCGGCTATAGCATTACAACTGATATTATCGTAGGCTTCCCAGGGGAAACCCAGGAGGATTTCCTTGAATCAGTAAAACTTGTTCAGGAATTTGACTTCTGCAAGGTTCATGTGTTCAAATACTCGAAGCGTAATACAACGCTGGCCGCGGGCATGCCGGGGCACATAAGCCCTCAGGTTAAGACGATCAGAAGCAAAGAACTCATAAGGGCTTCAGAAATATCAGCTGAAAAGTTTTTCAGATCCAATATCGGCACCATCAGAACTGTACTCATCGAAGGGTATGACGAAGAAAATGGCCTTTACCATGGACTGACTGATAATTATATCAAAATATACATTAGAAAGAATGGGCAGCATACCATAGCCGAACTGATCAACACTTTTGTAAAAGTGAAGCCGGAAGACTTCTACAAGGATGGCTTATCTGCCAATTTATAGACTGAAGGTGAATAACATGAAAAATATTTTGACTGTACTTATTATAGGGTTGTTTATAACAGCATCCATCCTGATCAATTCAGTAGGACAGGCAAACCTTGACGCTAGGATTGCCGCAGGGGATCAGATCAGAAGCCCTATCTGTGCAGTGAATTATTATTATAATCAGTCCTGCAGCCCGGGTTTGCGTAAATAATGGGGTTGCAATCAACGAATGGAGGTTTATGATGTCAGATTGTATTTTTTGCAGAATTGCTTCAGGTGAGATTCCTGCCCAAGTGATTTATGAGGATGACTCTATAATGGCTTTTCATGATGTTTCGCCCCAGGCACCGGTTCATATTCTGATGATATCCAAAAAACATTTGGAGTCACTTGATGATTGCCGGGAGGAAGACCAGGAATTGTTAGGCCTTATGCTCAACAAAGTTAAAGATATTGCGAAAGCGGCGGGAATTAAAAATGGTTATAGGCTTGTGATCAATTGTGGAGAAGACGGTATGCAGACTGTACAGCATTTGCATTTTCATCTACTTGGCCAAAGAAAAATGACATGGCCTCCAGGTTGAAAGTAGTATTAAAAAGAAAATTATATTTTTCTTGATTATTCTCCAACAAAAAGATATAATAACTTTTGTTATAGACTTAAACCGTTTGGAAAAGCATCTAAGTGATTTCAGAATACGGAGGGAGGGAAAAGAATAAATGGCACAGGTAGTTGTAAGAGAAAATGAGAGCCTGGAAAGTGCTCTGAAGAGATTTAAACGTTCTTGCGCAAAGGATGGAGTAATGTCAGAACTGAGAAAAAGAGAGCATTACGAAAAGCCCAGTGTAAAGAGAAAGAAAAAGTCGGAAGCCGCTAGAAAAAAGGCTAAAAAATTCTAAATCCAAATGAGGTGTGGTTCATGTCTTTAAAAGACAGACTGTCAAACGATTTCAAAGAAGCCTTGAAAACCAAGGATGTCATAAGAAAGAATACGGTTAACTTAGCTCGGGCAGCTATTAAACAGTATGAAGTTGACTTTAGAAAAGAGCTTGATGAGGCCGGTATTATTGAAATACTGACAAAACAGGTTAAAATGAGAAAAGATGCCCTCTCTGATTTTGAAAAAGCTGGAAGAACGGATTTGCTTGAGGACTATAACAAAGAAATTGAAATTCTAATGACCTATCTGCCGGAGCAATTGACGGAAACTGAGATTCTGAAGATCGTTAAGGACACTGCTTCTGAACTTGGAATCGAAGGCGGTAAAGCCAATATGGGTAAGCTGATTGGCGCTGTAATGCCGAAGGTCAAGGGCAAAGCAGATGGCGGCATGGTAAAAAAAATAGTAGAATCCATACTATGATTACTTAATAACCCGATGTCAATCGGGTTATTTTTATGTGATAAACATTTTACAAACAAGTCTTTAGACTATATAATAAATGCAGAGAAGTTTAAGCAAACATTCAATTTAAAAGACCTTTTCCACAGTCCGGAGGGCTTGATCTTGGAAAATGCATTAACAGAAGAGCTAAAAATCATAATCGAGCACGAGCAGGACACTATTGAACTGTTTGGCAATCTTGATGTCAATCTTTCAATCATCAAAGACAACTATGATGTTGAGATTATTCAAAGACAGGATGAGATCATAGTCCGGGGAAAAGAAGCACTAAAAGCCCAGGAAGTTATAGCTGAGCTCATAGGGATCATAGAATCCGGGGAAAAGCTTGATGGCCAAAAGGTTAATTATGTCATCAGTCTTAAAAACAAGGGATTATCTTACAAAGACAGTAACCCGAACAAGGATATTCTCTGTTTCACCCACAGGGGTAAACCGATCAAGCCTAAAACAGTGGGTCAATCCCTTTATACACAGAGCATCAGGGATCATGATATCGCATTTGGCGTTGGTCCGGCTGGAACAGGTAAAACCTATATTGCCGTTGCCATGGCAGTCAACGCTTTCAAGAATAAGGAAGTCGCTAAAATTATCTTGGCCAGGCCGGCAGTTGAAGCCGGGGAGAGATTGGGTTTTCTGCCGGGAGACCTGCAGGAGAAAGTTGATCCCTATTTAAGACCGCTTTATGATGCCCTTTACGATATACTTGGCCGTGAAAGCACCCTAAGAATGAAAGAAAAAGAAACGATTGAAATCGTTCCCCTTGCTTATATGCGGGGAAGGACCCTCGACAATTCTTTTATCATTCTGGACGAAGCCCAAAACAGCACCCAGGAACAGATGAAAATGTTCCTCACCAGGCTTGGGTTTGGCTCTAAAGCAGTCATAACCGGAGATATCACACAAATCGATTTACCCCGAGGTAAAAAATCGGGATTGAAGGAAGCTATTAAAATTCTGGAAGATGTCAAGGGAATAGATTTCTGCTTTTTAAAAGATTCGGATGTGGTCAGACATCCTCTTGTGCGCAGAATTGTGAATGCTTATGAAAAATACGAACAAAAACATGAGGAGCTTCAAAAGAGCGAATCGGGTGTTATAGCTGTGATACATGAGGTGAAATAATGAATTTAGTGTTTAGCGATGAACGACTGCCAGGAGAGAAAGTCATTGAGCATATGAGCAAGGCTGCTGAACTTTGTGTACAGCAGGAGGGTATTGACCCTTCAAGAGTCGAAATCAGTGTGACCTTTGTTGGGGCAGAAGAAATCAGAGAACTCAACAAATTATTCAGAGGAAAGGATTGTGTCACCGATGTCCTTTCATTTCCTCAATATGAAGATATCTCGCAAATCGCTGATGAAGCCATTATATGCCTTGGCGACGTGGTGATTTGTTCAGAAGCTGCTTTAATTCAAGCAGAAGAATATGGCCATACTGCTGAAAGAGAGCTGGTCTATCTTTTGGTACACAGCATATTTCATCTCCTGGGCTATGATCATATTGAAGAGGGCGAAAAACTTGAAATGCGTGAGCAGGAAGAAAAAATAATGGAAAAAATAAATTTGGGAAGATGAGGGCAGCCGGATGACAGATTTAGAATTATTCAGAGTAGCTAAAATAGCCATGGGAAACGCCTATGCACCCTATTCGGAATTCAGAGTAGGGGCAGCTTTACTGACAAAAGACGGTAAGGTTTATACCGGTGTCAATGTCGAGAACTCA
>JBBRXH010000100.1:0-6308 GCA_038248565.1 Peptostreptococcales bacterium
AAATCAGGTTTTGCCAGATCACTCTCGTCAAGTACCAGATAATGCGCGCAGGTTTCTCCAAATACCGGAAGACCTTTGTCATGGGACTCTCTGATGATTTCCATGGCTTCAATGCAGGATACATGGACTACATAAAGGGGTGCTCCAGCCAGCTTTGCTAAATATATGGCTCTTTGGGTCGCCTCAGCTTCAACCACCGGAGGTCTTGACACAGCATGATAATATGGGGCTGTTTTGCCTTCACTGATCAGTTTCTTGCTTAACACATCTATCATCTCGGCATTCTCCGCATGGACCATAATGGTTATTCCGGCTTCCTTTCCTTTCATGAGAGCTTTAAGTATCGTGTCATCATCCGCATGAAAAAACATGCCTTTGTAGGCCATAAAGAGTTTCATGGTAGGATAGCCGGCTTCTGCCAGCTTTGGAATCTCTTCGATAACCTCATCCCTCGGATCGGTCATAACACTATGAAAGGCATAGTCAACCATAGCAATGCCATCCACATCACTTTTACGATAATCTGCAATGGAAGCCACAAGACCCTTACCCGGCTCCTGATTCACAAATTCTACAAGCGTCGTCGTTCCACCAACAGCAGCCGCATGAGAGGTTTCAAAGCCTCTAACCTTGCTTCCCTTGTAATTAAAGGAAAAATGTACGTGCTGATCAACACCTCCTGGTATGACAAACAGACCTTCCGCATCGACTACCTCATCAGCTTTGTAAGGTAATTCAAATCCAATAGCAACGATCTTTTCTCCCTCAATAAAAATATCCGCTCTGTATTCATCCGCTGCAGTTAGAATTATGCCATTCTTAATCAATGTCGACATAACAGCCACCTCCTATTTATATTATAATTTTTTTTATCAGTTCTGGCTTTTTTACCGGTTGATCACTGATTATGAAAGCCTGCTGAGCAATGGTATAGGCGTTTTCAAGTTTTAAAGGGTCATTTGCAGCTACTGTAGCAAGCAGATCTCCTTTTTTTATGGCTTCACCAACTTTTTTATTCAGTATTATACCTGCCGATAGGTCCAAATCGTCTTCTTTTTTTTCTCTGCCTGCACCGGCGGCAAGAGATGCTCTGCCAATTATCCGGGCTTCGATATCCTTAAGGAAGCCACTTGCTTTGGCAAAGATAGGTTTTGATAAAACAGCCTTCGGAAATAGGGAATAATCCCTTGTAACATTGGGATCTCCGCCCTGTCCTTCAACAAATTCCATGAACTTTTTGAGTGCTGCGCCAGAAATCAGTTTTTCACGGACCATGTCATATCCCTCTTCAGGAGAATTAGCTCTTTTCCCCAAAAAAACCATGTAGGCCGAAAGCTTTAAAGAAAGCTCTGTGATATCTTCCGGACCCTTGTTTTTTAAAGTTTCTATCGCTTCGATCACTTCGAGGGCATTGCCCACTGCTAAGCCTAAAGGTTGACTCATATCCGTAACGAATGCTACTGTATTCTTGCCCGCGGCTTTTCCGATATCGACCATCCAGCCACCAAGCTCAGATGCTTCTTCTATCGTCTCCATAAAAGCACCGCTGCCGCATTTCACATCGAGCAGTATGGCATCACTGCCCGAAGCCAGCTTTTTACTCATAATACTGGATGTAATTAGTCCAATACTATCTACAGTAGCAGTTACATCTCTCAGGGCGTAGAGCTTTTTATCCGCTGCAGCGATGTGTGCAGTTTGGCCGATAACAGCAAGGCCGACTCTATTGACCAGATCAATAAACTCTGATGGCTCAAAAGAAGTCCTGAATCCTGGAATCGACTCCATTTTATCGACGGTTCCTCCGGTGAATCCAAGACCCCGTCCGGACATTTTTGCAACCGGAACGCCACAGGCAGCAGCAAGAGGCCCCACAATTAACGTGGTTTTATCGCCCACTCCGCCAGTGCTGTGCTTATCCACCTTGATACCGGTTATACCAGATAAATCAACCACATCTCCAGATCTTTTCATGGCATCTGTCAATAAAAATGTTTCTTCCTTGCTAAGCCCTTTGAAGAATATCGCCATAAGGAGTGCGGATGCCTGATAATCCGGAATTTTACCTGCCGTATAATCGGCAATAAAGAAGTCAATTTCTTCTTTAGAAAGGCTGCCGCCTTCTCTTTTTTTAAGTATAATGTCATACATAGTCATGGTTTTACCTCACGATATCCTTCCAAAAACTCGTTCCTATTTCCAGTGCCTTTGTTTTGAGACACTCTGAAATAGTAGCACCGAGATCAGCAAAACAGGAACGCGTGTTAAGATTGACGCCAGGTTTTATCATAGATCCATAAACTAATACTGGTACATATTCCCGTGTATGATCCCATCCGCTGTGCACAGGATCATTCCCGTGATCCGCACAAAGCATAAGTACATCTGTGTCTTTTAAATGACTGAGTATTTCGGGGAGTCTGGCATCAAAATCTTCTATAGCCCTTGCATAACCAACCGGATCTCTTCGGTGACCATATTTAGAATCAAAATCGACAAGATTTGTAAAAATCAGTCCGTCAAAGTCATCCTTCAGCGCACTTATTGTCTGATCCACACCATCCATATTACTTATTGTATGCACCGATTTTGAAATGCCTGTATTATTAAAAATATCGCCGATTTTTCCTACTGCATAAACAATTTTCCCTGCTTCCAATAGTCTATCCAATACGGTTATTCCGCTGGGAGAAACCGCATAATCCTTTCTGTCCGAGGTCCTTACATAGCTATCATTTTTATGAATAAACGGTCTTGCTATAACTCGACCGACCTGAAGCGGTCCCACAAGCATAGCCCTAGCGACTTCACAGTAGTGATATAGTCGATCTAAAGGAACTATTGCCGTATTCGCCGCTATCTGAAATACGCTGTCTGCTGATGTATATACAATGAGCTTTCCTGTCCTAGCGTGCTCTTCACCAAGTTTTTCCAATATTTCTGTTCCGGAGGCAGCATAATTGCCAAGAGTACCAATTCCAATCCGGGATTCAAACTCTTTCATGAAAGCTTCCGGGAAACCATCAGGGAAGGTTTGAAATGGCACTTTTGTGTAAAGTCCGGCAATTTCCCAGTGACCTGTTATAGTATCCTTTCCCACCGACATTTCCTGCATACGTCCGAAGGAGCCGATTGGCTGAACAGTCGTTAACTTTTCGGCTTTTGGAGGAAAGTCAAGACCATCTATTGCGCAAAGGCCCAATTGAATCAGATTGGGTATTTTTATATCAGGCACTTGATTCAGGATATGCTGCAGTGTGTTTGAACCAATGTCGCCATAATCAGCCGCATCCGGCATCGCTCCGACCCCTATACTGTCAAGTACAATCAGCGTTACTCTTCTTACCAAATCCATCACTCTCCTTAAATAGTATTCCTACAATAATTTTAAAGGTTTGCATTCCAGATAGTCGCAGGACGTCAGCATATACTGAACGCCGCCTAAATTTCCTGTAATGCCATATTTATAGGCTTCTTCCCCATGAAGGTGTCCGTAAACCACTTTTTCGACATCATATGTCTGAAAAAGTTCGGTAAATCCTGAAGACTCGAGTTTTTCGTTTGTGGGTGGGAAATGAAGCATACCGATTATTTTCTTAAATCCCCGATTTTTAGCGCTTTCTAAAGACAATTTTAGTCTGCCAAGTTCACGTCTATAGATTTTCTCATCATGGGCATCAAACCCGCTTTCCCCCGGGCAAAGCCAGCCCCTGGTACCGCATAGCGCGTAGTCCTCATAAATTGCAAAAGTGTTTTGAATGAACTCTATTCCCTCATAGAGATTCGTCAGCTTTTGTATCGACGTCCACCACAAATCATGATTGCCTTTGACGAGAATTTTTTTTCCCGGAAGTGCATTAATCCAATCGAGGTCTGCCTTTGCATCCTCAAGCTTTAGCGCCCAGGAAATATCTCCCGGAATAATAACGGTATCTGCTTCTGTAATCATCGATTGCCAATGATTGGCCAATGTTTCGGTATGATTGATCCACCAGCCGCCGAAAATATCCATAGGCTTTTCAGAAGATAGCGATAAATGCAAGTCTGCTATTGAGAATAGGCTCATTAATATGCTCCTTATTTGATTATTGTCATGATATCGCCCAAATCCCTTTTAGCTGGGCTTCTCCGTTCTCCATCCGGCTTTCCCATCGGGACTAAAGCTACAAGCTTAAATTTATCTTTTGTGAAATCGATAATTTTTTCTAGGGCCAACGCCGAATTATTCGGGCTGGTCATCCAGCATCCGCCATAGCCAAGATCAAAGGCAGCAAGAATCATATGCTCTATTGCCCCTCCTATGCCTTGTATGCCCGGATTCGCATCTACCAGACGATCTATATTGGCCTGATCATCCTTACTTTCTACAAGCTCCTCAAATCCCTCGGGAATATATTCTCCTGCATAGACGGCAACGACAACCGGCGCGCCGTTGAAAAAAGTGGCAAATTTGGAAAATTTTCTAAAATTCTGTGCTTTTTCTTCAGGTAATCTTTGAGATACCCCTTCAATCCGATCCGTTACAGTCTGGCCCATTTTTTTAATGATTTCACGATTCTTTATCACAACGAAATGCCAGTTTTGATAATTTTTCCCCGAAGGCGCCAGTCCCGCTGCTTCGATGATTTTAATCATATCTGTATCAGGTATATCCTCATCCAGAAATCTGCGCACACTATATCTTTTTTTGATCAGTTCAAAGTAATCCATAATTCTCTCCTTATCTATTAGTAATCAGTTGTTTGAATCTTGGTCTTCAGTGGTTAAAACCACTATATCTTCTGATAAATCTTCTTCAGCTAGGTCCAGTTCCAAAATCGACTTGCTGCTGTCTTCAGGCATGGAAGTCACTAAACGCAGTTTGCTTTGGATTTTTCGTGTCCTTGCGCCAACCAGCTTATCTAGCTCCGTATGTGCCTGTTCCAGTCTCTGTTGGGTTAATGCCAGAACACTCCCAAACTTATCGAACTCGGTCTTTACTGCTCCGAGAACATTCCATACTTCGCTGGAATGCTTTTGTATGGCTAACGTCTTGAAGCCCATCTGAAGACTGTTCAGTAAAGCCGCCATTGTCGTAGGCCCTGCAATGTTTATTTTATAGTCTCTCTGTAAGGTCTCAACCATTCCCCTTCTTACTACTTCAGCATAGAGTCCTTCAAAGGGCAGAAACATGATGCCGAAATCAGTTGTATTTGGGGGGTCGATATACTTATCATGAATGCTTTTGGCAAAGGTTTTAATCGATCGCTCCAGTGAAACGACGGCAGCCGAAATCAATACCTGATCACCAGTATCGTATGCATCGATTAGCTTGGTATAACCATCAGCTGGGAACTTGGCGTCAATAGGCAGATAAACAACACCGTTGGCATCCCCGGGTAATTTAACAGCATATTCTACACGTTCCGTGGATCCTTTTTTCGTTATGATATTACTTTCGAACTGCTCCTGGGAAAGTATTTCCTCTAATATTGCTCCCAGCTGTATTTCACCTAATATCCCCCTGGTTTTAACGTTGGACAGCACTTTTTTCAGATCTCCGACACCTACCGCTAAAGTCTGCATTTCTCCAAGCCCTTTATATACCTGCTCCAGTCTTTCGCCAACCATTTTGAAGGATTGGCTGATCCTATCTTCTAATGTCTTTTGGAGCTTTTCATCTACCGTTGCGCGCATAAGTTCAAGTTTTTTGCCGTTATCCTCCTGCATGGCCGTAATCCTGTTTTCCATGGTTGCACGGATGTGTTCAAGCTTTTGCTCGCTCTGCATGGAAAAAGCTTTTAATTGGTCATTCAGGCCGATCAGGCGCTTATCCTGAACCTCCGTCGTCTCTTTTTGAAAGCCAACCATCAGCTGTCCCAAATCCCGCATGCTGGTTTGAACCGATTGTATGGTTTCCTGCCGGGCATTGCTGATTTCACGTATCAGTTCAATCTTTAGACGGTCCGTTTGCGCTTCTTCAAACTTGTTTACTTTATTTTGACCGACAATGATCAAAATTCTGATTAATATAAGTAGACAAATTATCGAAATCGCCAATAAAACATAAATTGTAATTATACTTGATTCCATTTCAAATCCTTTCAAACCCAACCTGATCAATTCAGAATTCATCAATAAGGCAAGCTGTGGTTTTATGGTTATTATATCATAGTATCCCAGGTTTCTACAGGTTATTTATGCGTAAAGCTGCGGTAAACAATTAGTCTATGCAGTCAGTTTATTGTCTAATTCTTTCAGCCGATTCAAATATTTTATACGAGTTTTGATTTTTACTTGATATTAATTATCATCTATGCTATATTTTA
>JBBRXH010000101.1:0-6296 GCA_038248565.1 Peptostreptococcales bacterium
CCCCAGGAAGCCATCAAACAAAACCTCAATGGATTTTTGGGCATGTTACTTTCTTTTCTCATGTTGCTGATATTAGGTGCCGGAGTAGTTTTTCTCGTTTTCATAAAACTGCATGATGGTATGATTTACGGGGTTATAACTCTGTTGTTGCTGCTGATATCGGTTCCAAGCCTCATTGGGCTTATTGCCGCAGCCAAAAGAACCTATGAGAGGGTTGAGGTATAATTACCTGACTTCTCTGTCTCCATATTTGCAGGCACCAGCTTCATCCAGGTCCTCACCCATAATGAAATCCCAGACATTGCTTTTATTTTGACTTTTGCTGGCCTCATTAAGCTCTTCAGATGTGACCTTGTTATTAATACAGTAACCGATGCAGTCTGCAGTCTTCTCCTCATTCATGGGCTCGCTGCCTTCAAATTTCGGTGATTTCCCAAAAGTGTCAAAGTATTTTTTTGTCATATTTGTTAAATTGATCATCAAAATCCCTCCCCGATTATACTTATCCTAACGCTAAAAAATTAGTTTAAGATATCCAACTTGCATTAACTGAATTTGATTATCCACTTGAATTTTTGCACTTTATATAATTATACACCTTTTCTTTTAAATCGGAGGAATTAATCTATGGAAAATAAACTTCATATTCTATCTTTGGGATTTGTAAATGCCTACCTGCTTGAATCTGACGCGGGTTTCATCCTGGTGGATACCGGTGTACCCAGTCAGAATTCAAAAATTGTGAATCTGCTGGCGAGACATGGTTGCCGTCCCGGTCAACTAAAGCTGATCATCCTGACGCATGGAGACCCGGATCATGTCGGCAATGCGCTCAGCCTTGGCCAGGAATTCGGCTCTCCTATCGCTATGCATCAGGATGACTTTCCAATGGTCGAAAGCGGTATTATGCCACAAAGGCGTGGGCGGGGCCTGATAATGAATCTGTTTTTGCGTCTTGGGAAGCTGCGAAAAATTAAAGATGTACCGCCTGATTTGGCAAAGGCTTTTACCCCTAATCACTCTCTTGTAGATGGTCAGAGTCTTATGGGCTACGGCTGCGATGCCTTCATCCTCCATACACCCGGCCACACCAAGGGCTCCATCTGCGTTTTAACCCAGGCCGGCGATCTTATAGCCGGTGATACGCTGATTAATATGAGCAAACCTTCTTCCGCTGCCCTCATCGAGAACCCTTCGGACCTGAAAGGCACCATTGACCGTCTGAAGAAGATGCCGGTCTTAAAAGTCTTTCCGGGTCATGGCAAGGTTTTTTTAAAGGCTGAGCTGGATCAGATAAAGAATAGTTAAATGCACCGGGTAGAACCAGTAGAAGAAATACTTATTGAGTCTTATCGGCACAAAATTAACCGGCAGGAAAAGGATCATCAAAGGGCTTACTATGGCATAATATTCGAACAGCCAACCGTTAAAATTGGTAAAAATGAAGATTAGAGTGGTTTGCACGGCGAGCAAAATCCATCTTCTTTCTCTAAGCATATAAAAACCCAATGCCATGAGAACGCCGAAAAGTCCGTAATCCATAGGAACAAAAAATGAAACTGCCATTACCGGCATCATAAGGAAATAGCGTTTCTTCTCATAACAATCGATGGCAAACAAGGCCAGGCCAAGGGTGACGATGACGTTTAGGGTCGTCGTCTGAAAAAGCAGAGAAAAGGGCCCCTGGGATAATGCAGCAAAAATCCAAAGCCTGATGGTATAATTCCTTTTGTCTGAGGTGTAGAGATACCCCTGAGCAATCTGATAGGCGAAAATTGGAAAAGCCAGCCTTCCGATGATGCGAAGCACACTATACTGAGGGAAAAAGGTATAACCCACATGGTCAATGAGCATGGAAACAATAGCAATCAGTTTCAGCAGATCGCTTCTCTGTCTATCCACCACCGATCACCTCCAATTATTCCCTTAATATCAGCAGTTTCATTACCGCCATGGACTCCCTGATATAGATCACCGGGATGCTGTACCAGATGATTTCAGCATGGAGGGTGGTGCAATCAAGGCCTGCTATCCTTGCAATCTGATTGGCCCGAAATATATGGAATCCATTGGTTATGAAAACTGTACTATAAGGTCTGTTGAAATAGTTGTCCAGAATCCCTTTGGAATAAACAAAATTTTCATAGGTGCTGGTGGAGCGCTCTTCTTTCAATATATGACTTTCTGGCACTCCCGCAGAAACTAGATATCGCTCCATAGCCAGCGCTTCAGTGATATCTTCTTCTGCCCCTCTACCCCCAGATACAACGATCATCACCTTGGGATTCTTCTCATAATAGGCGGCGCCTTTTTTGAGTCTTTCCCGAAGGGGCAGTCTTGGTGTTTCTCCATCGATCCCTGCACCCAGTATGATAAGGGCATCCTCCTGATAGGTGGCGGTATCATTCTGGCCATAAAAGCTAATCAGGACGAGGATACAGAGAAATATTCCAAAGCAGACAAAAATTAAATATTTGATGATTCTGGGCCATCCCTTTTGGGTCAATTTTTGAATTTTAGGGAATAGCAAACCATAAGCCATGAAACATAGTCCTAAAATAAAAGACGCGATAATTCCGACATTAAAGCTCATATAGGCAGACAGGATTATCGCCTGGCCTGCCAACACTATTCCGACAATGATCAGGGTCAGCCCAATAAACCTGCTCATGGCTTTTGGGCAGCAAACTGATTGGTGCCCCAAACTCCGCCAACGATCATAAGCCCTCCAATGGCCTGATACCAGTAAAATGTTTCGTGTTTCACGATGACACCGGCTAAAATGGCGATAACCGTTACCAGATTCGTAAAGACCCCCGCACTTGATGCAGGAAGTTTAGAAAGCATATAATTGAACATGAAAAATGCGCCGATAGAGGACAGAACCCCCAGATAAATAAGCGGTACCGCCCCCGATACTGTAAAGATGGTGTTAAAAGAACTGCCCGAATCACCGCTAATCAGCTTTTGAACCATATAGGCTCCGTTAAAGCTGATGGCACCCACCCACATCATCACAAAGGTAATCTCCACAGGTGTAAAATGCCTGGAGTATTTTTTGGATAGAATATTATAAATACCTCCGGAAACGACCGCCCCCAGAAGGAATAAAAGTCCCATAAAATGACCGCCTATTTTGAAGCCGCCGGAGAGTAACAGTATAAAAATCACGCCTGCCACAGAAGTGAAGATGAATATATACTGCATGAGATTCGGCCGTTCTCCAAGAAAAATTACTGCCAGAATCGTTACAACCACAGGGATTAAGGCAATCATCATGCCGGCCTCCGATGAAGAGGTAAGCCTGACGCCCAGAGTCTCCCCTATAAAATAAGCAATAGGCTGGAAGATAGATAAAATCAGAAGGTATTTCCAGGGTTTACCCTTAAAACTCACCTTAGCGACGCCAATAGCTACAAGAAGTGACAGCACCAGCGCAGCCAGAGCGAAGCGGTAGGACAGGAGTTCCAGAGGCTTATATAGACTAAGCGCATCCTTCGTGAACATAAAGGATAGCCCGAATATGACTGCTATGCCTATGCCTGCCAGGTAAGGCAAGTATTTCCCATGGGATTTTTGACTGTTCGAAAACATGATGACCTCCACTATTTGCATTTGGAAATTATTATATCAAACAATGCTCAAAGTATCAAAATTTATAATGCAGCTCGGTATATTTTGCACTATCGTTAATACTGTGCTATAATTTTAAAATAATGTAATGAATAAATAAAGGGGGTCCCACATATGTCAAATATTAAAATGCATGCACTGACTAGAACCGATATCGGCAAAAACCAAATTAAAAAATTACGGGCTACACATATGGTCCCGGGAATTATCTACTCAAGAGGTGAAGCCAATCTGCCTATCGCCATCGAAATACATGAGATTCAAAAAATCTTCAAAAAGCAGGGAACAACTTCTCTCATCCACCTTCAACTGGAAGGTCATGAGATTCCGGTAATCATCAGAGAGATTCAAAGACATCCGGTATCCCAGCATTTGCTCAATATCGATTTTCTTAAGCTCAACATGAATGAAAAAGTCCGCATGGATGTTCCAATCATAGTTATTAATAAGGATGCCATCAAAATCAAGCCTTCGATTCTATCCTTGGCCCTCGATCAGATTGAAATCGAATGCTTGCCGAAGGATATCCCCCATGGCGCCGAAATAGATGTCATCGACATCAATTTTTCAACACCTATGCTGGTTAGAGAGCTTGACATTGCTTCTAACAAAAAAATTACAATTATGCGGGATTTGGACGACATCGTCTGCTCCCTATTAGAGCCAACTAAAGCCGAACCAGAAGCAGAAGAGACTGAAGCTGAAGAAGAAGCAATAGGAACTGCTGTTTAACCTACAGAGAAAGCTTAGTTTATAACTAACACGACGCCTCTTCTAATAGAGTTTAATATTTAATTAAAAACCCTTACGGTGCAGACTGATACACCGCAAGGGTTTTCTCATTAGTTGATTGACCTCTTCGCTTTGATATCAAAGAAGATAGCGTTCCATCCCGGTATAATTGGTGGGTACCTTAAAGTCCATCTTCTCATATAGAGGCTGCCCATCAGGCGTTGCGTTAAGCTCGAGCATAGACACATTCAGTCTTTTAGCCTCCTCGATTAAAAGGTTTATAGTTTTCGTTGCCATTCCGGCGTTACGATATTTGGGATAAGTAAAAACGTTCAGCAAAGTGCCTATCCTTCCGGTTTTGACGGAGGGTTTTGGTGGCCATTCCGACAACACCAGGAATGCAGTCGATACCATTTTATTTTGATCTGTTTCAGCTAGTGTTACGATCAGATCATGGTCTAAATGTTCCCTAAAATAGGGTTCCAGTAACCCTCTGATTTCGGCCTCCTGTTCATTGGTCAACCCATCCATAGCGCGAAGACAGTCGATGCGCAGATCGATCAGATCTGCCATATCGTTAAGTGTTGCCCTTCGGATATTCATGCTTGCTACACCTCCTAATACTATTTATAATACTATTTATCTGGATAAGGACCATAGCCTTATCTACTTTTCTTTTAGGACCTTCTCTATAAATATTTCGGTTATCGCGGGGTCGAATTGGGTGCCGGCGTTTTTTTTCATCTCGCGGATAGCCGCTGCTCGAGTTTTTGCCTCCCCGTAGGGCTTGGGCTGGGTCATAGCATCATAGGCATCCACAATGGAAATGATACGGGCCAGTAAAGGGATATTTTCGCCGCTGAGTCCACTTGGATAGCCGCTACCATCCCAACGCTCATGATGGGCTAAAATATACTCAGCAATCGGCATAAGCTCCGTAGAAGCTTGGGCTATTCTAAATCCAGCCTCAGGATGTCTTTTAACCTCTGCCCACTCCTCTTCATTCAATTTCCCCGGCTTCATAAGGATATCGTCGTTTATGGTCACTTTACCGATATCATGCATAGCCGATAACAGCTTGAGTTGCGTAAGGTCTTTATCTTTTAAATGAATCTCCACGCCTATGGCAGCAGATAATTTGGATAGCCTTTCGATATGTTCTCTTGTTTCATGGCTTTTTTCCAGGGTGGCAGATTGAATGGAATTTAAAATGGCCTTATGCACGCTTTTTCTTTTAAGCAGCTTCCTTTCATACATCTTATCTTCTGCTTCACGCAGCAAATTTTCAATCGTCTCAGCTTCGGTGTGCTTAGTGCCGAACCCAAGTGAAATGCTTAAATGGTAATCGTGGTGCTCGCTATCGTTAGAGGACTCCTTGCAGGTTTTATAGATTCGCCTGCAAATAGACTGGGCATCCGCCTTGTCTGTCTTAGGCAACAGAATGCAAAACTCATCTCCACCTACCCTGGCAATAATGTCTTCATCCCGACAGCAGCTTCGCAAGATCTCCGCTATCCTGACAAGCATTTTATCCCCTTCAGGATGGCCTAAAGCATCATTGATAAACTTGAGGCCGTTCATATCTCCCATAATCACAGAAAGGGGAAGCATCCTCGTTTTGGTGAGTCTCCTGACTTCCTCTTCGAAGAATGCCCGGTTGTATAGGCCGGTCAGGACATCATGATAGCTCAAGTAGAGAATCTCCTCTTCCTTCTTTTTGCTGTCTGTGATATCTTCGATCATGCAAATATGCCTTTTATTCATACCGGCGATGCTTTTAAAGGGAACGATGGTCATGTGGACCCAGACTATGGATCCATCCGGCTTAAAATAGCGCTTGTTCATATCGAAGCCCTTGATTTTTCCCGAACTCAGCAACGCCATTTTATCCAAGTTTTCCTGGATTTCATCCGGATGAGAGATGGTCATCC
>JBBRXH010000102.1:0-6257 GCA_038248565.1 Peptostreptococcales bacterium
ATGCCGATCAGCAGGGCAATCAATCCTAAGATTACGACAAGTATAACGCCGATGTACTGCATTTTAAACAGGCCCGTATGCTGAATCAGGATGCCGATGAGTGCCCACATTACGACCAGACTATAGGCGACGTCCCGATGCTTCTTCAACACCAGCAGTGTGATCAATATTGCAACGACGATGACGGCTATAGTCCAAATTTGAGGATCTATACCCCATCCGTCCCATTTTATTTTTACCAGAAGGGCTGTAATATTGGCGATGGTGGCAACTGAAATCCATGCCAGATAGAGGCTGAAGGGAACCGAAAGACACCACTTTTCTCCAGAGGTTCTGCCGCCCTTGATAGAAGTCTTTAATTTCAGATAAATTAGAATCAGCAAGGTTAAAAGGATGAGCATTACCACCACTGAGCCAACCATGAATTTGTATTGCCAGCAGAGAATCCATGCTGTGTTGGCAAGACAGGTCAAAATATAAAGTCCCCCAATATCCAGTACAATCTTCTCTAAATTTTGGGATTTTTTACCGATGAGTCCAGTCTGATAAACCGTATAAAGTAAAAGGAATGCGTAAATGACGCCCCAAATTGAAAAGGTAAGCCCTGCTGGCGTAAAAAGGCTCGGGTAAAGATCCGATATCTGACCTGTGTTCATTCCGTTGATCGGGAGTATGCTGGCGAGAGCGTTAACTGTGAGCATGACTATAAAGGCAAGAACACTAAGGACCCTGACTGATAATAAAGCATTTGATTTATTCATTCCATCATCTTGTATAATGCAATTACATTATACGTCTCCTTTCTTTTCCCCATGGACTATATCTGAAGCAGTGCATTGACTCTGCTGATATCCCTTTGCCTCTCGGTGATAGGTCTTGGATCATCCTGATAGATATTGATCTGATCTTCAAAAGTCCGCCTTCCTTTGCTTTGATAGAGAATGCCTAATGCCAGCTTTTCTGAATTCAAAGCTATTGCCATGGCCTGATCCAAGTATTCCGGCTTGTAGGACTCTTCCAAATAATAGCTATGGCTTTTATACCAGGCGTAATTATTTACCCTGTTAAATGAAACACAGGGCTGAAGGATATCCACAAGGGCATAGCCTTTATGCAGTATCGCCGCCTTGATGATCTCCTTGGTCTTTGACAGATCACCCGAAAAAGCCCTTGCCACAAAAGTAGCGCCTAGGGATAAGGCAACGGCCAAAGGATTGAAGGGTTCGTTGATGACACCACTGACCTGAACCGGCGTAACGAATTGCTTCTGGCTGGTCGGAGAAGCTTGACCCTTTGTTAGACCATAGACCATATTATTGTGTACCAGATGGGTAATATCCGGATTTCGTCTGATATTATGGATGAAATGATTGCCTCCTTCTCCGTACATATCGCCGTCTCCGCCTTCGGCTATGACCGTCAGTTTTGGATTAACCGCTTTTATGGCCACCGCAGCAGGCAGACCGCGGCCATGAAGGCCGTTGAAATAGTGCGTATCGATATATTGAGGCATCTTGGCAGCCTGGCCTATCCCTGAGACAAAAACCAGCTTCGTGGGATCTAAATCCAGGTCCTGAAGGGCTGAAATAATCGACGTTCTGATATTATAATTGCCGCAGCCGGGGCACCAGGCGATGTTTATAGGATAGGGCGCTTCAAAGGTACGCATCATAACACCTCCCCAATTTCTCGTTCTATATCCTCTATGGAGAAGGGTTCTCCGCTATACTTTAATACCCTATGGGTTACGGATACCCCCAGTTTTAAAATCAGCAGATCGGCCAACTGACCCGTCGCATTGTTCTCCACCACCGCAACAGACTGCGCCTGGCCAAAATAGCGTTTTAGGTCAGGATGCAGAGGAAAAACCTGCTTCACATTAAGAAATGCCAGGTCTTTTCTTGGCGATGTTTCAATAAACTCCTTCAGAACGCCATAAGTAGATCCCCAGCCAACAATCAGGTGTTTATAATCAGGAGGGCCTATGAGTTCAGCCATATAATCCTCTTCCAGTATAAGCTTCTCCTTATTTAGGCGCTTATCCTGCATTGCAATGCGAACGTTAAAATCTTCAGTGATCATCCCATATTCATCGTGCTCATCGCTGTCCGTCTTTACAAGCCCTTCCCCAAAACCCGGGATGCCTCTGGGCGAAATACCTTCTTCAGTCAAGCGGTAACGACGATAGTCCGCGTCGGTCTTTACGATATGCTGCGAAAGTGAATCGGCCGTGAGGATTATCCTCTCCATCTGCCCCTTAGAATCCAGGTAATACTGATCTGTAAGAATAAACACCGGTACCTGATATTTGTCCGCCAGATAAAAAGCCTTCTGACTCAGAAGAACGCCATCCTCAAGGCTGCCTGGCGCCAGAATAATGCGTGGAAATTCTCCATGCCCGGCATAGACCACTAAATTGAGGTCCGCCTGCTCTGTGCGTGTGGGAAGGCCAGTGGCAGGTCCAGGTCTTTGCCCCAAATGAATAACGCAAGGGGTCTCTGTCATGGCAGAAAGACTTATGGCTTCTTCCATTAAGGCAAAACCGCCTCCCGATGTCGTTACCATGCCGCGGGCGCCGGCATACCAGGCTCCGATTACCATATTAACAGCAGCGATTTCATCCTCTGCCTGTTCTACCAGAACGCCTTGCTCAAGGCCATGGTTAGCCATGAAGGTTAATAGCCCAGTCCCCGGAGACATGGGATAAGAAGCCATAAAATTGCAGCCTCCTCCTAAAGCCCCAATACCAACGGCGCTGGATCCATCCAAAATTTTCAATTCTGAGCTTTTCTGCAGTTTTTCTGTTTTAATGCCAGTCTTTTTAAGCATTGCAAAGCCAGGATCAAAGGCAAAACCCCTATTAAATCCTGTTTCAAAATCTCCCTGATTTACCGCAAGGATTTTTTCCGTCTTATGGCCGAAACGCAGGTCTATAAGTGTGATACAAGCCTCCCGATCGAGCCTGAGCATGCCGGCAATAAAACCAAATACGCTCATATTCGAGACAGATCCAGCGGCATTAGAATCACTCTTATTTGGCTCCTGTCCATCTTTTTTATCCAAAAAATACTCCGCATCGAAAACCTGGGTCTTAGGCGTCATGCGTCGCTGCATGCGGTAAAGTGCGTGGTCATTTAAAAGAAAAAGGAAGTCGATTTCACGGCGAAAACCATAGACTTTAGTGTTAGAAATACGCAGCGTTAAGGAATTATTTCCTCCCCGAACCCTGCTCATCATTTCCGATGTGGAAAAAACGTGGTAGCTGGCAGAAATCACTTCAACCAGCAAGTCTTCCAAGGTTTGAAGGCCTTGGCCTGCTTCTCCGGATAATACTATGGTCACCGACTTTTGCATGAATAGTCTCCTTTCATAAAAAACCCGCAATCTTTCTGAACCATATTCAATTCAGTGAAATTGCGGATTTTTATTTGGTCGGAGCGACAGGATTTGAACCTGCGGCCACTTGGCCCCCAGCCAAGTACTCTACCAATCTGAGCCACGCCCCGATGCTGTAGGTATTTCTTTGATTAATAACTAAATATTATTATATAATTCTCCCAACCTTTTCACAAGTAGTTTTTAGGAAAAAACGCCCACCGGTTATCCGGCGGGCGTTTATTAACTTATTGATACTATTTTAGCAGAGGAGGGAACTTCAAATCGAATGAAGTTTCGTCTTCAGACAGCTTGATTGTTCTCGTCTTACCCATATTTGAAGCAATTTTGAAAAATATGGCCGGCAAAACGCAAGCAGGAACAGCAAACCAAAGCACCGGTCTTAAATCTTCCTGCCAAGCAAGAAAGAAAAGAGCAAATGACATGAGCACAAACCCCAGAATCGGCAAAGCCGGATAGAGAGGGGTCCTTGCCTTTAAAGTCGCCTTGACATCGTAGCCACGCGCTTTCAATTTTCTACGCATAATCATCTGTGATGCTATAATAGCCAACCAGCATATCGTTCCGGTGAAGCCGGACATCCCCAGCAAATATGCATACAGATTTGATTCTGGCAGGAAATAGCCAAGGGTTAAAACAAGCCACATAGGAGCAATTGTAAAAATCGTTGCAAACTGAGGCGTATGGAATCTGTTGAGCCTCATGAACTGTTTTGGTGCAAGGCCTTCTACAGCCAATCCATAAAGTGCTCTAACCGTTCCATATACACCGGAGTTGGCACAGCTGAATGCTGCGATCATGGTAACGATGGTAAACATGATGGCTGCCCAGTTTAGACCATATTTTGCAAGGGCTGTGCTGAATACAGAGTCAGCAAGGCCCGCTTCTGAATAAGGAAGAATCAAAACGAGCAGCAACAGTGGAATAACGTAGATGGCTATGATTCTATAGGTTACAGCTTTACAGGCTCTTGGTACATTGACCTCGGGATTCATTGTTTCTGCTGCTGCCAGTCCTATGATTTCTGATCCCTGGAAATTAACAAGAATCATGGTCATAGTAGTCAGAACGATAAATCCTCCGAATGGGAAAAGTGCATCGAAGACAGAAACATTGCCATTATCTAAAAGTACATTTAGTCCAATAGGTGTCCCGCCGATAAACCCGAAAATGATTCCAAGTGCGCATACGGAGAATATAACAACAGCGGAAATTTTAATGATGGCCAGTACAGACTCGATATGACCGAACCAGCTGACCTGATAAATGTTGATTAATGTTATAAGTGCCATGAATATGATTGACCAGAGGAAAGGGCTCCAGGGAATAAATAAATTCATCAATATTCCGCAGGCAAGAGCTTCTGCCGGGCAGTATGCTACCCAGTTCGCCCAGTAGGACCAGCCTACACCAGCAGCTGCGCTGGGCCCGATAAATTCTCTGGTATAAGAGATGAAGGATCCACGCCTTGGAAGGTTAACGAGCAGCTCTCCAAAAGACATCATTACTGCATAAATAATAACACCACCTAAGGCATAAGCAAAAGCAGCGGCAGGTCCAACTTCAGCAATGGTATAACCGGAACCCAGAAAATAACAGGAACCGATGATTCCACCTAAAGCGATTAGAGACACATGCCATGATTGTATTCCGCGGTTTAGCGAACGTTCTTCTGGGGCAATGTGATCGATGGTCGGCATTACTTTGTCTGACATTAATTTTTCCTCCTTTGAAAATAGTAAAATAGTACAAATAATTTAAGTTGCAAAAAAGATGCCAATTGTATAAGTAGTAGATTGCAATACTTCCAGGCTGGAATGTGTGTCAGGAATCTGAATAATTGTCAATAATGGGAATAAAAGGTTCAGAATTGAGAAAAGCCGATGAGAAGAACCCTTCAGTTTTTCAACACCAACGTTATTATAGTATGCTTAATACAAATAATCCAGCTTTTTTAACCCTATCCAAAGTCGTTTTTGTTAAATCAGAGAGGTAATCAGCATGACTATAGATAAAACAGTCAAGGTCAGGATCGTCGTCCAACCTATGATATTGCCTAGTCCTTTATTTACATACTTTCCCATAATCTCCTTGTTGTTGATGATCAGCATCATAAAGAGCAGGACTACCGGGAGCAGAATGCCGTTTATTCTCTGGGACCAAAGGGATATGGGTATTAATGGTGCTCCAGGAATCAGGATGACACCGGCTCCGACAATGATGATGCTGGTATACAGCCAATAAAACTGAGGTGCTTCCTGCCAGGTTTTATCGATACCGGCTTCAAAGCCCAAAGCCTCACAGACGAAGAATGCAGTAGCGACCGGTAGGATGACTGCAGCAAAAACTGAGGCGACAAAAAGACCGAAAGCAAAGACTTCCGAAGCCAGAGCGCCGGCAAAGGGTTTAAGCGCGGCAGCAGCATCGCTGGCCGCATTGATGACCGTACCCTGTCCATTTGAATATAATGCAGAACCACAGGCAACCATGATGAAAAATGCCACTACTACTGTAGCGATACAGCCGACTAAAACGTCCAGAATCGTATATTTATAATCCTGAACTTTCAGACCTTTTTCTATGACTGCCGATTGAATGTAAAACTGCATCCATGGGGCAATGGTCGTTCCGATCAGGCCTACAATCATTGAAATATAGCCAAAATTATACTGCATTTTGGGGCGGATCATAGCGCTCCCAACTTCAGCCCAGTCTGGATGACCAAGGAGCGCCGCTACTATATAGGACAAAAGTGCTACGCTGAATATGAGGAAAATGCGTTCTGTGATCTTATAATTCCCTTTAACGACCAAGAACCAAACGGCCACGGCTATAATGGGAACCGAGATGTATTTGGTAAC
>JBBRXH010000103.1:0-6219 GCA_038248565.1 Peptostreptococcales bacterium
CCTTTACTTTTCTTGATAAATCTTTTTGCAGCTTGGCCAGTCGTTTTTCTGATTTTCTAAGGTGCGTTGGGTTTTCAATCGCCACATTATTTGACATGACTGCAAAAGTTTTAATACCCACGTCGATTCCCACTTTAGTTTGTAATCGCGGCATTTTTTCAATCTCACATGCCACCAAAACAGAGGCGAAATATTTGCCACTCGGAGTTTGTGAGATTGTACAGGACTTTATCAGACCGTCGAATAATTGATGTTGCTTAATTTTTACTCGTGATTTTAGTTTCGGGAGTTTGATATAACCTTCTTCGATGGACACAGTACCCTTTTGATTATTGGTCGTATAGCTTTGGTTGTTTTTCTTGCTTTTGAATTTAGGGAAACCCACGCTTTTGTCCCTGAAAAAGTTTCTATATGCTCTTTCTAAGTTCAGCTGCGCATTGGCCAAGGCCAAACTGTCTACCTCCTTAAGCCAAGGGAATTCTGCTTTGTATTGGGCAGGTGTGTTTTTCAATGTCTGTTCAGTCTGTTTGAAGTATTCTATTTTATCGTTCAACATCCTGTTATAGATAAACCTGGTGCTGCCAAATGTCTTTGCGAAATACTCTCGTTGCTCTTTATTGGGGTAAATACGATATTTGAAAGCTTTCATCATAATTTCTCACCTTGCTTTTCAATGTATTTCTTAATCACCTCAATTGGCGCACCACCAGTAGTTAGCAAACAAAAACTTTTTGACCAAAATGCTTCTTTCCAAAGCTTATCCGTGATTCTAGGATACTCTTTCTTGATAAGCCTAGATGAAGCACTTTTATAGGCGTTGATGAATTTTGAAAGTTCAGAGTTGGGTTGGCCTTTGAATAATATATGAATATGGTCGCTATCATGATTCCATTCTTGCAAACTAATATTGTAGCTGGGAGAAATATACTCAAATATTTCTTTCAGCCTACCAGAAATTTGATCGTCGATGACTTTTCTTCGATATTTCACTACAAAAACAAGGTGGTAATACATCAAGAATACCGAATGATTATTATTGTCTAATTTCATTGTTTTACCTCATTTAATAACTGTTACTACTGAGTTAATTATGCCATTATTTAAGAGGGAATTCAATCTATTTTTACAAAAACGGTAGCTCTTTTTTTCGACTTTTTTGCGAAAATGGCAATTCATCCCCCGCCTTCGCTCTCATTAGCATGAGCAAGGAAACTTAGAGGTGACGGACTTCTTGCTGAAGGTTGTTAAACTTTTTAATCCGCTGGTTTCAACACTTTTTAGGTTAGCATATTTTATACAACATTTCCATTTTTTCTTTATGCCGGCCAGCAAACTCGTCCAGGAATAAGTATCTCAAAAGTTGATTTATTTAACCTAATGTTAACTGCAAATCCATTGTTTATCTCTAGAAATGACGTATACTTTAGGAGAAAGGAAGATGTGAACAGTATTTCACCTAATCCTGTTCCGTAAGGTAATACTATGAAAGAAATCAATATCGCAAAAATAATTTCAGACAAAAGACGGGCAAAAGGTATCACCCAGGATGGCCTTGCAGCCTATATGGGTGTTTCTAAAGCTTCTGTTTCCAAATGGGAAACCGGACAAAGCTATCCTGATATAACCTTTCTGCCTCAACTGGCGGCCTATTTCAATATCAGCATCGATGATCTGATGGGGTATTCTCCGCAAATGACAAAGGAAGATATAAGGAAACTTTATCAAAGGCTATCGGCTGATTTTGCAGTCAAACCCGTCGATGAAGTTTTAGTGGAGTGCCGGGAAATCATCAGAAAGTATTATTCCTGCTTCCCGCTTCTTATGCAAATGTCGGTTATTCTCTGTAACCACCATATGCTGGCAAAGGAGGCCGAAGCACAGAAAAGCATTTTGCAGGAAGCGGCCGACTTATGTATCAGGATCAAAAACGAAAGCGATGATGTAAGTCTTGGGAAGGATGCGGTTTCACTGGAAGCCACCTGCTATCTTTTTCAGCAGCAGCCACAATTTGTTCTGGATCTTCTGGGCAAAACAATCAGGCCAGCTTCAAATGATGATGCAGCTATTGCAAAGGCCTATCTTATGCTTGGGAATATCCCTGAGGCAAATAAGGTTTTACAGATCAGTATTTATCAGCACTTACTTTCTCTGGTAGGCTATTTGCGCTCATATCTGGAGATTTATCTCAATACAAGCGAGCAGTTCGAGGAGATTCTTCATCGCATCCAAGTTATCGCTGAGATATTCGATCTTGACAAGCTCCATCCGAACAGCATGGCGCTTACCTACCTTTCAGCAGCATATGGCTACTCAGTGCAGGGAAGTACCGATAGAAGCCTGGACATGCTGGAGAAGTATTCACATATCTGTACAACTGACTTTTTCCCCTACTCCCTCCATGGTGATGCTTTCTTTAATGAACTGGACAGCTGGTTTTGCGAATTTGATTTAGGCGCCGCTGCACCCCGAAGTGAAGAAGTCATCAAAGAGAGCATGGTTTACGGCTTAACCAAAAATCTGGTTTTCGCGGCGTTAAAAGACCTTCCAAGATATAAAGCCCTCGTTACAGCCTTGAAATTAAATTTAGGAGTCAAGTCAAATGAAAGACATACTTAAAAGCAAAGATTTTAAGATCGCCCTTATATCCGCGGTCCTAGGATTTGCCGCCGGCATATTTGTAGGCCTGTATCAGATACCGATGATTTCAGAAGAAATAAAAAAGCAGATCATCGGCCAGTACGGCACACTAAACGCCATAATAGTTATCTCTGCACTCCAAAGCACAGTTTATGCTTTTCTGGCAGCCTTTTTCGGGCTGAAAATAGCCAGAAAGGTCAATTTAAAACTGAATTTGAAATTCGATAAAAAATCTTTTCTGTTGGCTACGCTTATAGGCTTAGTGGTAGGCATCATCATTACCGGATCCGATAAATTTATCTTTGCCAGTTATCTCCCCACTCAAGTAACAGCCTATGTCTTCTCTCCGGTATACCTTATGACAGGTATACTATACGGCGGTATCATAGAAGAATTAATGCTCAGACTCCTGGTTATGTCCCTTTTGGTGCTGATACTATGGAAACTGTTCGCACGCTCAAAGGATAGCCTTAATATTCCCAGCTGGATCTACATGAACGCAATTTTCCTTTCAGCCATGCTGTTTGCAGCAGGACACCTGCCGAATACAGCCCAGATTTTAGGACTCTCTGCTCCGATCATTATAAGGTGCTTCGTTTTAAACGGCATTGGTGGGATTGGATTTGGCTATCTTTATTGGAAGAAAGGGCTGGCTTATTCCATGTATGCTCATGCCGCGACTCATATCTTTATGCAGGTTATATTAATACCTATATTATTTTAGATATAGATGAAAGAGGCGCTGAAGCTGAAAACAAAAAATCCGATGACGGTTTTATAAATCATTGGTCCATTAAAAAGACTTCCGTTGAAAACCAGCGGAAAGAAGATCAGCAGGTTTTTTGTATAGTGTTGAACGCGCATGAGACGCAGGTATTTCATCACTTCGGGCTCCTTGAGGCAGGATAATACACGATGTCGAGTTTTATTATATCATATACTTTACGCCGGTGATAATGCTACAATAAGCTTAAAATACATTGCTCTAAAAGACGACTGCATAGGCAGGGAAGGTTCCAATGAAGAAATACTATATAGCCGAAGATAACGGAGTCCACAATCATGCGGGGACCAAGGGCAGGAATGATATCGACTCAATTCTCATTTCGCTTGGTTTTTGCCCCTTGCCGATCCGTAAGCAAAGCAAGAAGGGTCTTAATGGAAGGGCCCTCAAGCTTTGGCTATTCATGCAGGACTGGCTTGGTATCCTGAAGCATCTAGATAAGAACAGCCATTTAGTAATCCAAGTACCCATCGGGTCCGGCCAATATTACGTCGCCGTCTATCTCATGATTATTAGGAGACTTTTTAAACCTAAAATCACTATGCTTATTCATGGTCTGGATTCCTTAAGAGGAGTCAGCCACCATCCGAAGCTTGAAATACTGCTGCTTAAGCAAGCAGATCATGTCATCTGTCATAATGAGAAGATGAAGCAGGCACTCATCGACCGCGCCATTGATTCCCGAAGGCTCATTCCACTGAGACTCTTTGATTATCTGATGGAACCTGCTATGAAGAGTGATCTTTCGACGATAACGCCTATAATCTTCTTCGCCGGTAATCTTGAGCCTTCTAAGGCTGGTTTTATTTATAAGCTTAGGGACCTTCGGGGTGATCTTGTTTTTAATCTTTATGGTCCGAATTACGCAAAAACTCTCGCATCTAAGCTGGTATCCTTTCGGGGCGAATTCAGTCCTGCTGAATTGACCTGTGAGCTTTTGGGGAGCTTTGGCCTGGTTTGGGATGGTGATTCCCTTGATACCTGCTCCGGCGCCATGGGGGAATACCTGAAAATCAACTGCCCAAATAAAATATGCCTGTACCTGGCCGCCGGTTTTCCGGTTATCGTCTGGAGTCAAGCAGCTATTGCTGATTACGTCAGAGAAGAACAGGTGGGAATTGCAGTAAATTCCCTAAGGGATCTGCCTGAAGTCCTTGCTGGAATCGATGACGACCAGTATGCCCAGATGAAGCAAAATGCCCAAAGAGTTTCAGAAAAAATACGAAATGGCTATTATACGAAAACAGCTCTGGAACGCATAAGCAGTATTGAAAGAGTCGGGCATGAAATAGAATGATTATAAATCCATAACTGATGGCGCTTCGAATTCCTCTGGGTATTTGCCGATGCACTGGTATTTGCCCTTCCCAAGATCGTGATAAGGCAGAAAAGACACCAGTTCCAAGTGGTTTTGCCTCAGGAATTCATTTAAAGCTTTCTTGAAATCCTCTGAATCATTTACCCCTTTTATTAAAGGGACGCGAATATGGAGCTTGGGATTGATGGTCGGGTCCGTTGCCAATTTCGTTAAGGCAGAAAGTATTTCAGCATTGGTCTTTCCCGTATACAAAAGGTGAAGAGCCGGATCCATAAGTTTGAGATCAAACAAAATAAGGTCGCATTCTTTGGCCATTTGCAAAAGCTGGCTTAGGTCGCCAAAACCGCAGGTATCCAAAGCGACATGAATCCCCTCTGCCTTGGCCGCTGATATCAGTGCCCCGGCGAAATCCCCCTGCATCAGCAGCTCCCCGCCGCTGATAGTCAATCCGCCGCCTGTATGAGCATAAAACCTTCTGTCCTGAAGGACCTGAGCCATAACCTCTGAAACAGTCATCCACTGCCCTACCGTCGTCAGCGCCTCTGCGTAGCAGACCTCAGTGCATAGAAGGCAATTGGTGCAAAGAGTCCAGTCGATGACAACTGCTCCATCCTCAAAACCGATGGCACCAGCCTTACAGACAGATAGACAGGCCCTGCAGCCGATACATTTGCTGCTGCTGTGCAAAAGCTGCTTTCCGGGGCTGATAAGCTCCGGATTATGGCACCACTTACAGGAAAGAGGACAGCCCTTCAGAAATACCGTGGTCCGGATTCCCGGCCCATCCTCCGTTGAGAATTTCTGGATTCCGCCAACCAAACCTTTAAGTTCATTTATCATAATGGGCTGTTCTTTCGATAATCGTATCCTGGGCCACCTTGTCAAGCTCTGTAAAATAAGCCATATAGCCGGCTACACGTACCAGGAGTCCCCTATAATTTTCCGGATCCTGCTGGGCTTTTAAAAGCGTCTCATTGTCCACCACATTGATTTGTATATGAAGGCCGTAATGATCAAAGTAGGTTTTTATAACCCCTTCGATTATCTCAAGGCCCTTTTCTCCCTGAATCCCCCTTGGATCGAATCTCAAATTAAACAAAGCCCCATCATAATTATAGACCTGATCTAAGGCCGCCACAGACTTGACTGTAGCCGTCGGTCCGCTGACATCCCTGCCCATGACCGGCGATGCATTGTCGCTGAAAGGTTTAAAGGCCAGTCTGCCATCGGCTGTCGCCCCGGTCATTTGGCCGTGAGAAATATTCACAGTCTGGGAAAGATTGCAGAAGGAGTATCTCCCGCCTCTGGAATCCTTAAACTCCTGAACCTTCTTTGCACAATAATTGATGATATCCCGGGCAATATCATCGACGTATCCATTGTCGTTACCAAATTTGGGCGGTTTATTCAGCAGCAGCTGCCTAATCCGCTCTTCTCCTTCAAAATTATTATCGAGAATTTTGACCAGCTCTTCCATGGA
>JBBRXH010000104.1:0-6204 GCA_038248565.1 Peptostreptococcales bacterium
CCACTGACGTGACAGGCGGTGCCCTGACAGAGCAGAATCAGATATTTCCCGATGGGCTTTAGTCTGAACTGGGTGTAGAAAGTTGCAACACCATATATTTTCGCCTGGGTAATGCCTGTGATCCCAGCGATATGTGCAATAACGTCTCTGGATAGATAGCCGTATAAATTTTGGGCCTTCTGCAGCATGATGATGAGACTTCCGGGAACGTCTTTATACTCATCGAGTATCAGATCCAATCCGGAAAAGTCAATTTCATCTCTACAGTTACACGTGCAATCGTTTTTTTGATGAACTGGTTGCATGGTGGTCCTCCTTAATTTGAATGTTAAATAATTCTCAATATCAGTATATAGGAGAACTCGCTGTTTTGTAAAGGATATAATGCCAAAATTTTTGAAAATACTTAAAAATCAACAATTAAGCATTAAAGTGAAACTAATTAAGCAATAAAATACGCGTATTCAGTATACAAATACGCGTCGTAAATAGTCAAAATAGTGTGAAAATATTATCAATAATTAGATGGGACCGAACTTTTTGCCCAGGAAAAGCTTTAAAATGGCAGCAGTGGGAACCGCCAGTAACATGCCGAGGATACCCCAGAAATAGCCGCCTAAAAAAACGGCAGCCAGCACAAAGACAGGATTGAGCCCGGTACTTGTGCCAACGACTTTTGGGGATATGACGGCGCCGTCAAACTGCTGTATCACGAAAAGCACCAACACTGCCAGCAGAGCCTGGGTGACACCACCGGTAAGCAGCGCTACGATCACAGCCGGGATCATGCCCAGGATAGGTCCGAAATAAGGGATGACATTGGCAAGGCCTGCAAAACAGCCGATGAAGACTGCAAAATCAAGGCCGACAATGGTCAGGCCTATGGAGGATAAGATAGCCACAATCAGGCCATCCAGGAGCTGCCCACGGATAAATTGACCAATGACAGAGTTGACCTCAGTCAGAGTCCCGTTTACCTGAACGACTCTGCTTTCCGGCAGGATCGTTGTAAGGATTTTTTGCCAAAACCTTTTAAAGAAATCTGCATCCAGCAGCAGGTAAATGCTGACAATCACTCCGAGGAAAAGGTTTAGAAGGCCTCCGCCCAGACCGAGTGCAAAATTCATAACGCCGGAAGTACTGAAATTGGAGGAAATCCAGTTGATGATCATATTCCCGACTTCTTTAAGTCTATCGTCGATGCCGGTTCCGGGAAGCCTATTCATCAAATCCCGAAGAACCTGTTCATATTTTAAGAAATAATCCGTGATGCTTTGGGTCATCTGATCCAGACTGTTGAAAACCAGCTGACCTACGATGAGGACGGCCAAGGTATAAATGAGAGCGCCTAAAGCAGCAAGAACGATGAGAAAAGTCAGTAGAATACTCAGGGTACGAATGAGTTTTTCTTTTTTTATGGCCCTCTTTGGATCGGAGGGTGTTCTATTGAATAATTTGGTTATAATTTTCCCATCGACCATTCGGACAAGGGGACCTATCAAAAATGCAATAACCAGACCGATAATCAGCGGTGAAAGAGCTGACATCAGGTTGCCTAAAATGGCGGTGACGGTGCTTAAAATAGTGCTGATGTGGAGGATAATCTGATAAGCTATGAATAAAACGATAGCGCTCAAAACCACGTAGACGCTCACCATAAAGTATTGTCTGTTTTCAGGAAACTTACCTATTTTAGCCATAAAAGACCTCCTATATTAGAGTTATTATATATGAGGCATAGTCTTTTAGCAAGAAATTTGATACAATGATAAACACAGTCAGGAAGGTGAAAATGATGATAAAAATACCCGAACTGCTTTCACCGGCAGGCGGACTCGAACAATTAAAGGCGGCGGTAGAAAACGGCGCAGATGCTGTCTATATGGGCGGTCAGCTTTTTAATGCACGACTCAACGCTGAAAATTTTGATGATGAAACACTTCTTTCGGGCTTGGACTACGCCCATATACGGGGAGTCAACCTCTATGTAGCCATGAATACCGTGGTAGCAGACGATGAATTGAATGCAGCCCTTGATTATGCAGGCAGAGTCTATGAAGCCGGAGCCGATGCTTTAATCCTTCAGGACCTGGGCTTTGCGGGACTTGTACATAGACATTTACCGGATTTGCCCATACATCTCAGCACCCAGGCAACGGTTTATAATATCGAAGGGGTGAGAGCCGCTGAAAGGCTTGGTTTCTCAAGGGTCATTCTGGCCAGGGAACTCGGTCTGGAAGGCATCACAGATATTTGCAGCCAGGCGGCTTCTGAAATTGAAGTCTTTGTTCACGGCTCACTTTGCATGTCCTATTCCGGACAGTGCCTGCTCAGTCAGACCATCGGCGGCAGAAGCGGAAACCGGGGACAATGCGCCCAGCCCTGCAGGCTTCCCTATAGCCTTCATAAGCACGACACATTGCGCGAACGGGAACTTGTAAAAAACGCCTACCTTCTCAGCCCAAAGGACTTATGGTCCATTGAACATCTTGAACAATTGATCAAGGCTGGCGTGTCCAGCCTTAAAATAGAAGGCAGAATGAAATCGCCGGAGTATGTTGCTATCGTTACAGGAATTTACAGAAAATATCTCGACAAATATAGAGAAACACAGAATGCTCCCGTTGAAGTTGCCGAGTCTGATATTAAAGCCCTGAAGCAAAGCTTCAACAGAGGGGGCTTTACCACAGGCTATCTCTTTGGTAATCCGGGCATGTCTATTCTATCAGGTAAACTGCCCAAGCATCAGGGCGTTTATATTGGCCGGGTCAAAACCAGCTACCCTGCAAGAAGGCTCCTTGACGTTCTCCTGGAAGACCAGTTATC
Source organism: Peptostreptococcales bacterium (assembly GCA_038248565.1). Classification (GTDB taxonomy): domain Bacteria; phylum Bacillota; class Clostridia; order Peptostreptococcales; family Anaerovoracaceae; genus JBBRXH01. Next base: position 2,827 of record JBBRXH010000104.1, read on the forward strand.
GGTGGGGGATGGCATTGAGATATGGAGTGATAACCCATCTATTGATAATATGCCGGCGAGGCTACCCGGAAATCTGGTCACATTTATGAAAAAGAACAGTATGAAAGCTGATTCAGGCGAAAAGGGCGATTTGGTCACCATCGGTGATATCGACGGAGAAATGTCCCCGGGAGATCCGGTCTATAAAATAACAGACAAACAGCTCAATAACCTTGCTCAGGCATCCTATCTCCATAAGCCTGCACCAAGGGTAGCTGTAACCTGCCGGTTTTTTGCAAAACGTGGGCAGCCAATACGGCTGCTGGTAAGGGATAATGAGGGGCGGGAGGTTTCGGCTGTCAGCGGGTACATCCCCGAAGAGGCCTTAAACAGAGCAACAACTTTAGAAATGATTAAGGCTCAACTGGATAAAACCGGAGGCACACCTTTTAAAATGTCAGAGATCCAAAGCGAGATCGATGAAGGACTGGCGATACCTATGTCTTACATCAATCAGCTGAGAAGAACTGCCCTTGAGGAACTCACCTTGAAGAGGCAGCACAAATATCCCCTGAGGCATAAGCCGGCGACTGCAGATTGGAGACTGCCAGCGCAAACTAAGGCTGCTGCAAAAGCATTGCCTGAGGAGGCTGCGCGGCATGTACCTGCGGGGGCTGGAATAAACAAATGCCTATACTTCTATCCCCTCAATGGCAGCAAGAAGTATCAGCTGGTCAATAAGAACTTCGAGGAGCATTTGTTCGATGCGCACCGCATCTATCTGCCTTATAACTGCTTTCTCACTTTGGAGTATCATGAAATATTTGAAGCCTATGCTGCAAAAAAAATTCCTTTAATTCCGGTGATACCGCCCATAACTTTGGGCTATCATGATGAAGTGCTGAGGGAAAACCTGGGAAAACTCCTTGAGCATCCCTATGCAAGCGGAATTTGCGCCGGCAATATGGGCTGGGTTTCCGAATGCCTTCAGCGGGGAGCCAAATTGTACGGAGATTACGCCCTTAATTTTTACAACAGCTGCAGTTTTGAATTGGCGAAGACTATGGGTTTTAAAGGAGCAGTCATCGCCCATGAGGCTACCATCGAACAAATTGCCGAAATGAGTTTCAGCGGTCTTTCCGTTGAAGCAGCTGCCTTTGGGAGGCTTCCGGTCATGATAACGGAGCACTGCCTCATCGGGAATCAGAAAGACAGCCCGTGCAGCGAAAAGAAATGTGAATCATGTAATTCAGGCAGCTTTTATATCAAGGATAGAAAGGCGGCAGAGTTTCCTGTCCTTACAGATCCGGAATCCTGCAGAGTGACGATATTAAGTCATCAAACCAGGCCAATGAAGTATACGTCATCAGAACTCAAAAAAGCAGGAATTAGTGATCAAAGATGGTATATCCTCGACGAGAGTATTTCGGATATTGAAGGCTTGTAATTTTGTACACTGTATACAAAATAGATTGAATTGCCTAAATTTACTGAACTTTGAGACGATATAAAACGCAATGTATATTGTATTCATCATAAAAGATGTTTGACTGAAAACGTAAAAAAGGATATTATGTATCATAATTATACTTTTCCCATATTATAAATATAGGAAAGATTATTTTGCAGTAAAGGAGTGTTGGTAATGTCACAAAAAAACATGAAAACTATGGATGGGAATACAGCCGCTGCTTACGTATCTTATGCATTCACGGAAGTTGCTGCTATTTATCCGATTACCCCATCATCCACAATGGCAGAGCTTGTCGATGAATGGGCAGCTTATGGAAAGAAAAACATCTTTGGTCAGACGGTTTCCGTCGTAGAGCTTCAGTCGGAAGCCGGAGCAGCGGGAACAGTTCACGGATCTTTGGCATCAGGCGCTCTGACTACTACTTATACAGCATCCCAGGGATTGCTGCTTATGATTCCCAACATGTACAAAATAGCGGGAGAACTTCTTCCCGGCGTGTTTCATGTTACCGCAAGAACGCTGGCCACCCATGCCCTTTGTATTTTTGGTGATCAGTCGGACGTCATGGCTACGAGGCAGACAGGCTTTACTATGCTGGCATCAAGCTCAGTGCAGGAGGTCATGGACCTTGCTGGAATCGCCCATCTATCAGCCATAAAATCAAGAGTCCCGGTCCTGCATTTCTTTGATGGTTTTAGAACCTCCCATGAAGAGCAAAAGATTGAAGTTATAGACTATGAAGATTTTAAAAAACTGGTGGATATGGATGCGGTCCAAAAATTCAGGGATAATGCACTTAATCCGGAGCACCCGGTTACCCGTGGGACAGCTCAGAATCCGGATATATTTTTCCAGGCCAGAGAAGCATCCAACAAGTATTACGAAGCAGTGCCGGGTATCGTTTCCGGTTATATGAAGAGAATCAGCAAACTAACCGGCAGAAATTACAGACCCTTTGACTATGTCGGCCATCCGGAAGCAGAGCATATTATCGTTGCCATGGGATCTGTCTGCGAGACGGCTGAGGAGACTATCAATGCCTTATTAAAGGAAGGAAAGAAAGTTGGGCTGATTAAAGTTCGCCTGTTCAGACCTTTCGTTCCTGCATTTTTTATGGATGTTATGCCCAAAACCGTTAAAAAAATAGCGGTTCTGGATAGGACAAAAGAGCCCGGTGCATCAGGAGAACCCCTTTACATGGATATCAGGTCCATGTTCTATAGGGATGCTCATGCGCCGGAAGTCTATGGCGGCAGATACGGTCTCGGGTCCAAGGATACGACGCCGGATCAGATTGTTGCTGTTTACAACAATCTTGACCTTAAGGATCCTAAAGATCAGTTCACAATAGGCATCACCGATGATGTCACCTTTACTTCCCTCCCCATACCCACAGGAATCAATACAGAGCCGGAAGGCACGATAAAGTGCAAATTCTGGGGCCTTGGCGCGGATGGTACCGTAGGAGCAAACAAAAGCTCGATCAAAATTATCGGAGACAAGACGGATCTTTATGCCCAGGGCTACTTCGCCTATGATTCCAAGAAATCAGGTGGAGTGACTATTTCTCATCTGAGATTCGGGAGAAACAAGATTCAGTCAACTTATCTGATCACTGAAGCCAACTTCGTCGCCTGCCACAACCAGGCTTATGTTTACAAGTACGATCTGCTCAAGGGCCTGAAAAAGGGAGGAACCTTCCTACTAAACTGCAATTGGTCTTTAGAAGAAGTAGCTGCAAATCTGCCTCCGGCCATGAAAAGATATATCGCGGAAAAAGATATTAATTTTTATGTCATCAATGCAACAGCGATTGCTGCTGAGATAGGTCTTGGTAATAGAATCAACATGATTATGCAGGCCGCATTTTTCAAATTGACGAAGGTCATCCCGGTGGATGAAGCTGTGAAATATATGAAAGAGTC
>JBBRXH010000105.1:0-6203 GCA_038248565.1 Peptostreptococcales bacterium
CACGGCGAATTCCTCCGGCATGGCGCCAAACACCCTTGCCAGCAGCTTATCCATCACCGCTTCCTTGGTTTTACCAACAGATGAAGCGACCACTTCAGAAATCAGCGTGCTGATAGGCGGCATCTCGTAGACCAAATCCTCCAACGCATCTTCCGATCCTTCTTTAGCCTCTGGCAGCATCTGAATAATCATGCCGCCTGCGGCCTTTACCTTTTCATCCATGCCGATGATCTCGCCTAGCGCCACCGAGCTGGACTGCTGCTCCGAAATAAAGAAATAGGCGGTCAGATCGTCTGCAATCTCCCCCGAAACCAAAGAAATCTTGCCGATATAAGGCTCTTTCATGCCGAAATCCTTGATGACGATGATGTCCCCTATGCCCAGGGCTCCGCCCACATCCAGCTTGCCGTTCTCCTTAAGAGGAAGGTCAACATCAGGGTTTGAGATATATCCCTTGACCTCGCCTTTAGCGTTGCTGGTAGCCAGTATTTCTACCGCCGGCCCGTCTCCCTTGAACTGAACCGTCAGCTTATCCTTATCACCCTTCATCATCAGCCCCATGAGGCCTGCACCTGTCAATACTCTACTCAGGGCGGCCGTAGCCGTCGGTGCCGTCTCGTGGACTTTACGGGCATCCTCCGCCATGGTGGTGGTGATCGCCAGGTAAACCCTATAGGATCTGCTTTTATCTATACCGATGATGACTTTATTCATATTTTTATCCTCGAATCTTCTCTATAGTATTACTTTATATGCCCAGAAATCTCCGCTGCCAATCTATCCACCATATCTTTAGAGCCTGCGGCGGTAGAAGCTTTAGCAGACAAGTAGACTTTAATCTTGGGCTCTGTGCCTGAAGGCCTGATGATGAAGCTGCTGCCGTCTTCCAAAATATATTCAAGCACATCGGATTTGGGCAGATCAATCGGCACGATCGTTGGCATAGTATCCGGAGTAAAAATCGTGCGCTTTGAAGTCATATAGTCAGCGGTCTGAACCAGGCTCTTCCCTGCCGCCGCTTTTGGCGGATTTTTCCTGAATTTCTCCATGATAGCCGCCATTTTGGTCATTCCGCTGGCGCCTTCAAAGCCGAAGTCCAGCAGAGCGTTTTTATAATGGCCATGGGTCTCATATAGCCCGTTCATGGCATCCACCAGGGTTTTACCCGCCTTCTTATAATAAGCCGCCATTTCGCAAATCAGCATGACGCCGTTGACTGCATCCTTATCCCTGACATAAGATCCAGATAAGTAGCCGTAGCTTTCCTCAAAGCCAAAAATATAGCGGCCTTCTTCTCCTTTTTTCTCCAGGAGCCCAATTTGCTCTCCTATAAATTTAAAGCCCGTGAGTACATCGATTACGGTGACGCCGTAGCTGGCAGCCACATCATCCACCATTTTGGTGGTGACGATGGTCTTGATGGTCAGGGGATTCTCAGGCATGGCCCTAAGTGCGCCCCTCATCTGGCAGATAAAGTCCAGGAGAAGAACGCCAACTTCATTGCCGGTCAGCAGCACATACTCCGCGCCTTGGCGCACTGCGATACCCACCCGGTCTCCATCCGGATCTGTAGCAAGGAGTATATCCGGAACATCTTCCGGCTTTCCGGCTTCACGGGCAAGCTTCTCACAGAGTTCAAGGCCTTTAGCCAGGGCTTCTCTCTTTTCCGGGTTTGGATATGGGCAGGTGGGAAAATTTCCATCCGGATTTTCCTGCTCCGGGACTACCGTCACCTTGCTTACGCCGATTCTTTGGAGTATTTTGCGGACGCTTTTATTTCCGGCGCCGTTGAGGGGTGTATAGACCACGTTCAGCTTGCTGTTGCAGCCATCTTCTCCAAGTCCAGCAGCGCAGCCAAAGCCGGCGCTTATGCTCTCAGCCTCAACCGCATCGAGAAATTTGCTCTTGACCTCTGGTCCTATCAGTTCAATCATGGGGGATCTGTCGAAGGGATCCTTAAGATTCCTCATGCCATATTCAAAGTCTATGGTGCGGACATCCTTAAAAATATCAACCTTTTCGATGCAGTCCAGCACCTCACCTGCGGCTTCAAGGTTCAGCTGACAGCCTTCCTCGTTATAGGCTTTATAGCCATTATATTTGGCCGGATTGTGGCTGGCCGTAACGACGACGCCGCCATTTGCGCCAAAATGCCTAACCGCAAAGGAAAGGGCCGGGGTTGGCATCAGTACCGGATAGATATAGACCTTAATCCCGTTGGCGGCGAAAACGCCGGCCGCCTTTTCCGAAAAGACGTCTGAATTGATACGACTATCAAAGGCGATAGCTACCGACGGGCTTTTCCTTTGATCTTTATTATGATGACTGTTGATATAGTCGGAAAAGCCCTGGGTAGCCCGGCCAACGGTATAAATATTCATTCGGTTGGTGCCCGGCCCGATGATGCCCCGAAGCCCCCCGGTACCGAATTCCAGGTCTCTATAAAAGCTGTCATAGATTTCCTCTTCGCTGAGGCTCTTTAACTGTTTTAAAAGTTCTCCATCCAGATGCTCATTGTGAATCCACTGTCTATAGCGCTCTGCAGCCTGTTCATAAAGCTTTTTTTCCATTTTAGCCCCTTCTTTCTTTAAGCGACAAGGTTTTGCCTTTAACTTCATAAATCTCATCACAGGTATCGAGGGTATTCAGCCTATGAGCGATAATGATGACTGTCTTTGTTTTGCCAATGCGATATATGGCTTCAGAAATAGTTTTTTCGATTTCCGTATCCAGAGAGCTGGTAGCTTCATCAAATATCAGCACCTCCGGATTATGATAAACTGCTCTGGCGATGCCAAGTCTTTGCCTCTGACCGCCGGACAGCTTAATACCTGTCTCGCCGACGCTGGTTTCAAGGCCCTCAGGCAGGCCCTTTACATACTCCTTCATTTGGGCGATCTCTAAGGCTTTCCAGGTTTTTTCCGGGCTGCGCTCCTTTTCGGGAATCCCAAAAGCCACATTGCTCTCTATGGTATCATCTATTAAAAAGATACTTTGTGGCACATACCCGATATCGGCTCGCCAGTCATCCATAATGTCTTCGACAGGAGTTTGGTCGATGAGAATTTCTCCTGCTGTGGGCGAAATCAACCCCAAAAGCAGATCTATCAGGGTAGTTTTTCCGGCCCCCGACGGGCCCATAATCCCGATGGATTTACCCCTTTGTATGACTAAATGAACATCTTTCAGTACATCATGCTCTGCGCCTGGATACCTATAGCATAAATCATGAAGAGCGATGGTATTTTTAAGTTTAAAACCCTTTTCACCGGATTTGGCTTTATCCCGAGTCCCTCTTGCTTCGACCAAATCGTCATAAAAGGCATCAAGGCTCACCGCGCTGTAACGTATGGATGTCAGATTTGATAGGACTCTGTTCATGGATGGCATGACTCTAAAGGCTGCCATACCGAATATTGCCAGAGTGGGAATGATGGTTTCCACAGATTTTCCCGACAGCATATTGACGATGACGATGGCAATGATCCCCAGCACCGTAATCGCCTCAATCAGAAGCCTTGGGGTTTGGGTCAGCAGATTCATCATCGCCTTGGCTTTTGCATAATCGCTGCTGTTTTTTTCATAGTCATCTATAAATGTTTGCGTTCTGCCTAAGATTTTTATCTCCTTTATGCTTCCCAGCCCTTCATTGACAGCTTTGACCATTTTTGTCCCGTATTTATTTTCTTTCTTCGCGGTCCTATCCAGGCTGCTTTTCAGTCTCACATAAAAGGACAGGCTGATGCCGCCGATGGCAAATACGATAATCGTCGCTGAAATCGAGCTGACGACGAATAGGAATATGATGATGAAGATGATGATCAGCGCCTCCGTAGCCAAGGTTAGACCAGCCAGAAAGACGCCAGTTATGGCACTTGGCACCAAGGTATTGATATTTCTCTGCAGCTCAGCACTGTTATGATCAAAAAAGAAGGTGTAGGGTTTGGTGATATAGGATCTGAAAAGCTCCCGTGAAATAGAAACCTGTCTGTTGAAGGATAGCCTGTTTTGTATATAAATAAGGAAAAACATATAAAGGCTTTTCAGGACAAAGATGAGCGCCAGCGCCCCGCACATCAGTATAACGAATCTGGTATAGCTTCCCACAAAGGACAGATCATAAATGCGCTGAAGTATGGGATAATCCTGTATGGTTTCAGGATTCAAGATCAGATACATAAATGGCAGAATGACACCGATGCTGAAGGTCTCGGCGATTGCCCCAAGCACCGTCAGACCAAGAAGAATAAACGCGTTGATCTTCTGGCTTTTCTCAAATAATCTGAATATCTTCATGAAACTGGTGAATTCTCTCATATGCTTTTGATCCTCATCAAACTAAAGCTTGTAGCCCTCTTTAACTGCCTGCTCCGCTTCCGCGAGTTCGCTGTCGGTCAGGAAGTCAAAGTGAGCCGATCTTTTTCTTGCAGAAAGGTTACCGCCGGTTTGCAGGCACAACTGAATAAACTTATCGATCAGGCGATCAGGCATATCGATGATGTCCTGTATGGCTTTTTTGGTCTTGTCATAGCTGGCAAGAAAGTCGAGCTCCGAGGTCAGCTCCTCATCGATGGTTTTGGTGATAAACTCATACAAAGCTTCTGCTTGAACTGTCATATCCATATACTGATACCAGTATGCTGTGTCTTCCTCGATGGTCATCTGCCCCATATTATCCAGCCTGTAATTGATGAATTGCAGTAATGGCCTAGAAAAAGCTTCGAGTGATGCATCGTAGTCTGCCGAATTTTTCAGCATAACAGCTGAAACTGGAAACATGAGTCCGCTGGGAACCATGCCCGAATGTGCTAAAATGTTATGTATCAGGAACCTGTGAATACGGCCGTTTCCATCTTCAAAGGGGTGCAGGAATACAAAGCCATAGGCAATCGCCGCTGCGTGGATGACCGGAGAAATACTTCCATCTTTCATACGATTGTGGGACTGAATCAGACCAGACATCAGATTTGCAAGGTCACCGGGCTTCGGACAGACATAATGTATAACCTCTTTCTGGTAGGCGACGGTTTGCCCAATATAATTCTGGCTGATTCTGTAATCACTATCCATGAACCTTGGGTCAACGATGCGGTTTTGAAGCGCTATCAGCCGTTCCTTTTCGCAGAAGTCCTCTTTTTCGGCAAATTCCAAAGATGCAATGAATTTTTCTGTTCGGGAGGCATTAGGTTTTATGCGCTCAATTTCAAAAGACGATTTTGTCTCTTTGTTGTAGAGATAGCTCAGCGCCCGGCGAAGCAGTTCCGGTGGATATACAGTGATGATGTCCTCGCATCTTTTGCGCAGGTCAGCGGAATTCAATTTAGAATGCATCTCTGTTCTTCTGACCATGGGGCAGAAAGCCTTAGGCCCTAAGAGATTATTGACTATGCGATGGCGCTGAGATTTTTCACCGTTCATTACGGTGTAATAGTCCTTTGCCTCCAGCGCATCCACGTAATTTCCGGAAGTAATATCTTCAATGGCGAGCTGTTTGCCGGTCAGAAACTCATAAAAAAACCAGATCCTTCGGGCGTACTTTCCCGTTGGCTTTGATTTGATGTACTCGACGAGCTCTACCTCGGGAACAATCTCGAAGATCCTAGATAACAGGGCCAGGTTGACGCCGTCATATTTTAGGGCGAACTCAAGGTGCCCAACTGCTTTGTCACCAGGCCAGTATTCAGCCCTAAACACCTCATGGACAAAGCTATCCTGACTCTTTGAATAATGCGTGCCTGTGGTGGAAACCGACGACCTGTGCCAATTAGGCAGAGCTGCAAGCTCAAACAATTCCAGTAGGTATGCATAACCTGCCGGGCGGAAATCAAAAATATTTATCTTCATGAGCAAACCTCTCAAAATTATTATTTCACTACAAATATAATTATAAATCAGGGGTTTGTCAACTATAACTATTATATTTTGTATTTTAAATTCATAAATGGTTACATTTTGGCTTTTTCTCCATAAACGATTATATGCCAACCGAAAATGATTATAAAAAATAGTGTTTGCCTCTTTTATATATGTTCTATTTGCTGAATATGTCATCCCTCAGGATCATTTCCTTCAGCTGATCTATATGGTTGAAGGCGCTGTCTCTTGCCCCTTCTGCATCGCCTGATGAAATGGCTTCATAGATCTTAATATGCTCCGCCGGCATTTCCTCTGCCCTTTTAAAGTCCTTATAATAAATATATCTG
>JBBRXH010000106.1:0-6167 GCA_038248565.1 Peptostreptococcales bacterium
GAATTATCTAGGAAAATAGGAGGAGTAAAAAATGAGAAATGTTGTCATAGTAGCCGGGTGCAGGGCTCCAATAGGATCCTTTGGAGGCATGTACAAAAGCCTGAACGCTCTTGATCTGAGTATTCCGGTCATGAAAGAACTGGTTAAGAGAGGGAATTTTGATCCCGCGCTCATTGATGATGTCATCTGGGGATGCAACTATCAGAAGACCTATAAAGAAAACAATTTGGCCAGAGTTGCTGCAGTAAAGGCAGGAATCCCTGAAAGCGTTCCGGGAATTACGATCCATAGAAACTGCACCTCATCCATGTCATCGATTCAGATTGGATTCTATCAGATCAGAGCCGGAGAAGCAGATGTCATTATGGCCGGCGGTGCAGAATCCATGAGCAATGCCCCTCATATCCTTCAGGATTTCAGATGGGGCAAAAAATTCGGACACAGTGAAGTCAGAGACTCTATGTGGGACTCTCTTACCAATTTAGGTATAGGACCTGCTATGGGCGTGACTGCTGAAAATCTTGCAGCCAATTATAGCGTTACCAGAGAAGAACAGGATGAATTGGCACTATCCAGCCAGATGAGAGCAATAAAGGCAATTGAAGAAGGCAAATTCAAGGACGAGATCGTTCCCATCTTGATTCCGGGCAAAAAAGGAGATACGATCCTCGATACCGATGAGTATCCTAAAAAGGACGCAACCCTGGAAGGACTTGCTAAACTGAAAGCTTCCTTTATTGACAACGGAACAGTCACACCGGGCAATGCTTCAGGGATGAACGACGGCGCCTCCGGAGTCATACTCATGGCAGAAGAAAAAGCCATTGAACTTGGCGTACCTATTTTAGCCAGAATTCTTTCCGTAGCAACCACCGGCGTTGAAGCAGATATCATGGGCATAGGCCCGGTCAGCGCATCTTTAAAAGCCCTTGAAAAGGCCGGGCTGACCCTTAAAGATATGGAGCTCATCGAAATCAACGAAGCTTTTGCCGCTCAATATTTAGCCTGTGAAAAAGCCCTTGACCTTGACAGAAACATCACCAACGTCAATGGCAGCGGTATCACCCTTGGGCACCCAGTTGGCGCTACCGGAAGCAGAATCGTTATTTCTCTGATTTATGAAATGAAAAAACGCAAAAACAAGTATGGATTAGCATCACTGTGCGCCGGCGGTGGTATGGGAACCGCTGTTGTATTAGAAGTTTTATAGAAAGGGAGGGACGACGAGATGTATAAAGCCAGCGACATTCTAACAGAGTACAAGAAAAAACTGACATCCGCAGAGAAGGCAGTTAAGGTAATCAAATCAGGGGATAGAGTCCATTATGGTCTTTTTAATGCCCTGGTTGTCGACCTTGACCGTGCATTAGCCAAAAGAACCCAGGATCTTGAGGACGTTCTCATCATGACGACAATTTGGGCTTACCCGCATCCGCCACAGATCCTTGTAGAAGATCCGGAAGCCAAGCATTTTAAGTATCTCAGCACTCACTTCAGCGGTTTTGACAGAAAAATGAACAAAGCCGGCTGCTGCTGGTATATTCCGGTACAATTTAGAGAAAACCCAAAATACTGGAGCGAAAATGTCGGCGATATCGATGTGGCCATGTTTCAGGTTGCCCCTATGGACAGATATGGTAATTTCAACTTCGGCCCTCAGGTAGCAGAAATCCAGGGGATTCTAAAACGCGCAAAAGTTGTCATCGTTGAAGTCAATGAGAAACAGCCAATTGCCCATGGTTATGAAAACACCATCAACCTTTCTGATATTGATTTCGTCGTTCATGGGTCGAATCCTGACATGCCGATTATCAAAGCTAAGGAAGCAAGTGAGATAGACAAAAAAATAGGAACCCACATCGTTTCCAGAATCAGAAGCGGTAGCACCCTTCAACTGGGTGTAGGCGGACTGCCGAACTATGTCGGCGCCATGATTGCCCATTCGGACATCAACGATTTAAGCGTTCATTCGGAGATGTATGTCGATGCTTATTTGAAGTTATTTCTGGAAGGCAAAATCACCGGAAATAAAAATATTGACAAGGGTAAGATGGTTTACACCTTTGCCCAGGGTTCTCAGGAGCTTTATGACTTCATCGACAACAACCCGGTTGTGTGCGTAGCGCCGGTCGATTACGTCAATGCGCTTGAAGTCATCGCTGCCAATGATAACGTCGTATCCATCAACAGCTGTCTTCAGGTTGACCTATTCGGCCAGGTAAACTCAGAATCTGCAGGCCTTCAGCATATCGGCGGAACCGGCGGACAGCTTGACTTCGTCATGGGTGCCTTCAAATCCAAGGGCGGCCAGAGTTTTCTCTGCACACCATCCGTCAGAGTCAAGAAAGATGGAAGCCTGGAATCGCTGATTAGACCTACTCTTCCGGAGGGTTCCATTGTCACAGTGCCAAGAGGATCGACCCATCATATCGTAACAGAATATGGCGTCGTAAATTTAAAAGGCAAGTCAACCTGGGAAAGAAGCGAGCTTCTGATTTCCATTGCCCATCCGGAATTCCAAGAGCAGCTCATTAAAGATGCAGAATGCATGGGGATCTGGAAAAACACCAGCAAAATCAGTTTTTAATTGAATCTATTTCTTAATCCAGATGAATTTAAGGAGGAAAATCATGAGTATGAAATTCGCAGACTATAAGGAATATTTGAGCCCGGTGCTTTTTAAGGCAACGGATATGGTTATGGAGAGTGGAAAAGGCTCTTATATGACAGATGTTGACGGCAATGAATACCTGGACTTCGTGCAGGGGATAGCGGTCAACGCGTTAGGACACTGCCATCCGGAAGTGGTCAAGGCCATTTGCGAGCAGACAGGAAAACTGATTACAGGATCCTTCAATCTGGTCAATTATCCTTCAACCCTGCTTTTTGCAAAAGAGCTGACCAGTATAACACCTGAAGGTCTTGACGTGGTATTTTTCAGCAACGGCGGTGCGGAAGCCAATGACGGCGCTTTAAAGTTAGCCAAAAACTTCACCCATCGCCCTGGAATCATTGCCTTCAGAGGATCCTTCCACGGCAGAACCATCGGTGCTGCCAGCATAACCGGATCCAACTCAAAATACAGAAAAAATCAGGAGCCATTACTGCCATCTGTATACTTTGCGCCATATCCAACCTGCTACAGATGTGTTTACAATCAGACTGAAGATAAGTGCTCCCTGGATTGCCTCCAGGAACTTCAGAGAACATTTGACTATCTCATCGCACCAGAAAACGTAGCAGCAGTGATTTTCGAGCCTGTTATGGGCGAGGGCGGCTATGTGGTACCACCTAAAAGATACGTTCAAGAGCTTAGAAAACTTTGCACGCAGCATGGTATTCTCCTGATCTTCGACGAAATCCAGTCCGGATTCGGCAGAACAGGCACCATGTTCGCCACTGAAAACTTCGACGTCATTCCTGACATCATGACTCTTGGCAAGGCTATTGCTGGAGGACTTCCCATGTCAGCCATCGTCAGCACAAAAGAAATCATGGATTCCTGGAAACCGGGAATGCACGGTACCACCTTCGGGGGCCATCCTGTATGCGCTGCGGCAGGACTTGCAGTATTAAAAGTTCTAAAGGAAGAAAATGTGATCGATAATGTCAATACTCAAGGCGCTTACCTCAAAGGAAGACTTCTGGAAATGCAGAAAAGCAATCCGGTCATGGGTGATGTCAGAGGACTTGGTCTCATGATGGCTGTAGAATTTATCAATCCGGAAGACAAGTCGCCAAATGCAGATGCGCTGAATAGAATCAAAGATTTCTGCTTTAAGAATGGACTCATGACATTGAGCTGCGGAGTCTATGGCAACGGCTTCAGATTTGCAACACCGCTGAACATCAAACGTGCAGATCTTGATAAAGGACTGGCAATATTTGAAGCTGCTCTAAAGTCCCTATAGGAGGAGAAGAAAATGAAAGATTTTGTATTTAGAATGCCTGCAAAGATAAAATATGGCGTTGGAATCAGCAAAAGCATCGCTGATGTCTGCGCAGAATACGGCGCTAAAAAAGTGTTCGTCGTCACAGACTCCATGATCGTTAAAACTAACATCTTGGATCCCATTAAAGAGAGCTTTGAGAAGGCAGGCATGCCTTACGAAATCTTCTCCGACATCGTACCGGATCCAGCCATCGAAGTTGTGGATTCAACAGCTGAGGTCCTTAGAAAAAGCGGCGCCAACGTGGTTGTTGCCGTTGGCGGCGGAAGCCCTATCGACGCAGCAAAATCCATCTGTATGCTTCAGACCAACGAAGGTTCAGTCAGAGACTATTTATTTGGCGGAACAAAAACCGTCACCAATCCAAGCATGACCCTAATCTGCGTTCCAACAACCGCCGGCAGCGGCAGCGAAATGACAGCTTCCGCCGTCATAACCGACAACCAGAACCAGATAAAATTATCCGTTACCCATGACTATATTGTGCCAAAGGTAGCTTTGATCGACCCATTGCTCCACGTTGGCATGCCAGGCATGATTACCGCAACAACAGGCATCGATGCCCTAACTCATGCCATTGAAGCCTATGTCTCCCTCAATGCTAGCCCCGTCAGTGATGCCATGGCCCTTCAGGCGATGAGACTCATCGGCAAATATTTAAGAACTGCAGTAGCCAATGGCTCGGATATAGAAGCCAGAAGCAATATGGCCATCGCAAGCTCTATCGCTGCAACAGCTTTCTTTAATGGCGGCCTCGGCGTCGTCCATGGTATCGCTCAGGCAATGGGCGGAGTAGCCCACGTGGCTCACGGCGTTGCCAACAGCCTGATCCTGCCCTACGCTATGGAAAGAAATGTTGTCGGCAATCTTGAAAAGTTTAAGGAAATCGCCATCGCTCTGGGTGAAAACGTTGAAGGCCTATCCCTTCGCGAAGCAGCAGACAAAGCGCCTGCGGCGGTACTCAGACTTGCCCAGGATACCAGAGTTCCACTCAAACTGGTGGATGTCGGCGTAACAAGAGACCATTTCCCCGGCATCATTTCCGGTACCATGGCTTATAGACTATTAGCGGTTAATCCATGCAAGCTTTGCGAACAAGATGTTGTTGAGATTCTAGAAAAGGCTTATGAATAAACCAAACAGAGTTAGTATCGATATGGGTAGTGGCTGCATGATCGATGCAATAACACATCGAAATTAATGAAATCACGCATTAATGCATCGATCATGGAATATCATAAATTATTTATAAAATCTGCAAGCCCAAGTATTGCAAGAAATATAGCAAACACATTAAAATTTGATTGAAGATTACGGTTTAAAAGAATAAAAACATTCCTCATAAACAATTCAAATTTATTGGCATATATATTGCTATAAATTAACATGAAACGATAAATTCAATTTAGATATAGCATCAAACATTATGGAAGGAGGATATAAATAGAAATAGGAAATACTATATAATTATAAATATATCAATATAAAGGAGGAAGAAAAATGAAATTAATTAACAAAAAAAGCATCTGTATTTTACTGGTCTTAATATTACTGATGTCGTTATTTTCCGGTTGTGCAGCAAAGGCAGCACCAACTCCAGAAGCAGAATCGACCTTTGCTTGGAAACTTCAATCAGGGTATGGCCCGGGGGATCAAACATGGGATGTCCAAATGCCCATCATTGTTGATGCTATTCAGAAGGCATCAAATGGTAGAATTACGATTGAGACATTTATACCTGGAGCAATTTGCGAACCTGAACAAGCTCCAGTTTCAGTTGCTAATGGATTATTGGAATGCGCAATTTCAGCTCCTGGAGATACGGGACAATTTGTACCGGCCGCTTATTCCGAGCAAGGAATACCATTCTTCTGGAATGACGGGCAAGCCGTATATGATACATTTTATGATTATGGCATGCTAGACTACTTAAGAACTGAATATGCTAAAGCTGGACTTTATTATGGGATGTATGTTCCAAATGGAGCCTATGGCTTTATGACCAATTTCCCAATTAATAGCGCTGCAGACTTAAAGGGCAAAAAAATCAGAGCATCCAGCAGTTATGGAGAGTTTGTCAATCAGATGGGGGCTTCTCCAGTTGTAATGCCAGGTGGAGATATTTATATGGGCTTAAAGCTTGGGACAATAGACGGCTGTATTTATACTCTTGGCGAACTTGGCCCTGGCAAATTGCAGGAAGTCGCCAGCAATGTA
>JBBRXH010000107.1:0-6132 GCA_038248565.1 Peptostreptococcales bacterium
CGCATGTTCATTAAAATGCCCGACGGACCTAATGCAGGGGTTGGGATAGAGAAAGAGGACTTTGAAAAGGCCCTGGATGCCTATTATGAATTTGCAGGCTGGGATAAGGCTACGGGAATCCCGACAGCGGATACCATCAAACGCCTGGGTCTCGATTGGATTAAATGAAAATTGCTAATTAGGTCATATTAAATATGAAGGAGGCTGATAAAATGAAAACTATTCTAATTCCTGTCGATGGCTCGGATTATAGCAAAAGAGCCATAGAAATGGGCGAAAAAGTAGCAAAAGCATTCGGCAGCAGCATTATTCTGCTGAATGTAGTCCATGTTAACTCAACCATTTATGGCATGGGGCATACGATTGTACCTGTTGATGACATTAATAGCATCAATGAAGGAATCAGAAAACAGGCAGAAGAGATGCTGGAAAACAGTAAAAAAATGCTTGCAGATACGGGAAACAAAGTTGAAACTGTAACACTGGAAGGAGATATCGCCGGGTCCATCATTGGCTATATCAATTCAAATGACATAGACCTGGTTGTCATGGGATCCCATGGTCTTGGTGCTGTGCTCAATCGGCTGATTGTGGGCAGTGTTACGACAAAAGTACTGCACCATGTTCAGAAGCCGGTGCTGGTTGTTAAATAAGCGGGACGCCATAAACCTTAGCTAAACTGATTTCAATGAATTGAGAAGAATTCAAACTAGACCTCCGAATTGATGAAACCCATTGATCCGGAGGCCTTTATGTATTAATATAATTTGAAGACGTAAAAATTTAGGGCATTTGAAGCTTTTTAAGATAATTGAAATCCTAACCAGGAAGAAATTATTAAAGATTTCAGATAAGAAAGAAATTAATTAAAGATCTTTAAAATGAAAGCTTTTCAATCCGGAGGCATAGTCGGCTACGATTTGGCCCTCACCATAAAGCTTATATTTATAGGTCACAAGGCCTTCTAAGCCCACAGGTCCTCTGGCGTGGAGCTTGCCAGTGCTGATGCCGACTTCGGCACCGAAACCGTATCTGAAGCCATCGGCAAAGCGAGTAGAGCAGTTGTGATAAACGCCGGCAGAATCCACCAGAAGCATGAACAGTTCAACTGCCCGAGAATCACTAGTGATGATGCTGTCTGTATGATGGGAACCGTGGGTGTTGATATGCGTAATAGCCTCGTCTATTCCATCGACGACTTTAATGGACAGGATATAATCCAGGTATTCCATATCGAAATCTTCTTCGGCAGCGACTTCACAGTCAATATACTGAAGGGTTTTCGCACAGCCCTTTATTTTGACATCAAAAGCTTCAAGGCCTGATTTTAGAATCGGGAGAAGCTTGCCTGCGACTCCTTGATGGACAAGTAGTGTCTCTAAAGTATTACAGGCGGCTACGTACTGGACTTTTGAGTCGATGATGACCTTAGAAGCCATAGAAAGGTCCGCAGACTGATCAACATAGATATGACAAATACCGTCGGCATGACCCATAACCGGTATCTTTGAATTCTCCATGATATATTGTACAAAAGAATTTGAACCCCTTGGAATTAAAAGGTCGATGCTCTCATGGCATTTAAGCAGATCATTGATGCCGGCTCTGGTTTCTATCAGGGTTATAAATCCTTCCGGAGCACCTGTATGAACAGCAGCCTTTGATATGATCTCAAACAGAGCCCGATTGGTGTTGACTGCTTCGCTGCCGCCCTTTAGAATACAGCAGTTGCCGCTCTTTAAACAGAGCGTTGCAATTTGAACCAGGGCATCCGGCCGAGATTCAAAAATTACGCCAATGACGCCGATAGGGCAGGTGACTTTATTTAGTATAAGGCGGGTATCAAGCTGACGGGACAGCAGCGTCCTAAAAAGTGGATCAGGCAGTCTCAGCAGGCTATCGATTCCGCTGATCACTTCCTCCAGTTTATGCTCATCAAACTTGAGCCTTGAAAGCAAAGGCCCGGCCACGCCATTTAAAAGCGCATCCTCAAAATCCCTTTTATTGGCAGCGAAAATGGTTTCGGATTCTGATTTTAAGGCGTCGGAAATGGCAATCAGTGCAGCATGGCGTGTAGCCAGGCTTAGGGAGGCCATTTTATAACTATCTTTCTTTACTTCTTCTGCTATTTCTCGTATTTCCATCGATATACCTCATAAAAAAAACTATTGGGGTTGGCCCTTTTAGTACGGTCCTTTTAATATAGAGTAAGCCATCTTTGCGGCTGTGCATATGCCAGTTAATTAAAGTGATTTCTCCTTCTTTAAGCTCAAGGCAGGTAATACCTCTGGGATGCATGCAGCAGCCTGTATTGAAGTAAGGCTGATCATTGCTTGAAGGAAATTTTGCCCTGTGGGTATGACCGCAGATGAGCATAAGACCTTTGTGGGTCGAAAGCCACTTGTTGTATGATTTTTCAATCTTATGACGTATATGCTGATTCTTGGCCGGACTCGCCGCATAATTGACACCGACAAGATGCATAAAGCGCCAAAAATATCGGATAATGAAAAAGGAAACCCGCCACCACTGATCATTGAGAAAATCACCCTGATGGCCATGGACGATAAAAATCTCCTGTTCTGTAGACAGATGCTTAAGACGTATGGCTTCATAAACCTTTAAATTGGGAAATAAAGGATCCATCTGCTCGGTATCGTCGTTAAAGTTCTGGCTTAGGTTTTTTTTGACATAAGCAGGATCGCTGAGCGCCATATTGTGATTCCCAAAAAGCATATACATACGATCACTTTTGTGATATTTCTTCAGTATGTCAAAGACTTCCGGGTGAGCAGTGGTGATATGGTTATATTTTGGATTTTCCCACATTTCGTCTCCGTCTCCGACTTCGAAATAAGAAAACCCGGCTTCGTAATAAAAGTCTAAAGCGTGATAAAAAATATGTCTGTTTCTCGCGAAATCATCGGATAAACTGTTGTCACCACGGTGGACATCGCTGAAGAAAACGATCTTTGAACCTTCATCAAACGGCATTACCGTTGCATTTTTAAAAACTTTATCAAGTCTGGAACCAGTTTGCATAACATGCACTTCCTCTTTTTTATAGTCAATCGGTGTGATTTCCAAATCACATGGTTTATTATATCAAAAATTTGACAAAATTTCTCTACCAATTCTCCGAATGAGCTGATTTATTTCTGCATAGCATAAGCTATTGCCGTTTTTAAGAATCAGATAATCATTTACATAACCCGGATACTTATCAAGGCCCTGCTGATCGATATTGAATTGAGTCAGGTCCACATAGGTATAAGTTTCATCCTTTGAATACGGAATATCTATGGAAAACTTCTGTGATTCTGTGGAAAGATTAACATCGTAAGGATCCGAAAATCTGATGTAATCCATTGGAACACCCTCGTGATAGCCTTTCACATGCAGTACGCCTGATCTGAACTTTATAGTACTGATTGCAATCTTTCTGCCAGCCTGGGAAATATTGAATCCATTATGGTACATCGCCTCATGCAAGTCTATATGGACGAGAATAGCCATCAGCTTTTTAAGCTGAAAGAGATCATCGCGGTTATGCAGCAGGATAGCTTCCTTAAAGGAAATATCTCCGGTTTCTAAATAGGACTGATAACAGTCAATGCAGTCCCTACCACTGATCTGATCTGATCTCTCTTCACTGATGCCCATAAATTCTTCTACGGTTTTTTGTTTCAGATTGCGCAATATTGTCGAAAAGCTGGTGTTTCTCAGTACACGGTAAAGATCAAAAGATTTATACCCTGGAATCTGATAATCAAAACCGTTTTTTTGCAGCCGCTTATTTAGAAAAGGCAGGTCAAAAGAGTCCCCGTTATAAGTGATAATCACATCTGCAGCATCAAGGTAAGGGATCATATCCTGGAGCAGAAGCTTTTCTTCTGATTTTGAATTGGAAAAAAGCTGTATGGATTCTTTGGCCTCATCTTCAAAGGGCAGGAGACCGCATAAAATGACCTTGTTTCTTTCAGAAACAAGTCCGGTCGTTTCGATATCCATGAAGAGCACGCGGAAGCCCATAAAATAGTCCTGCAAAATTTTCATAAACAGCCTCTTTTCCATTTATCATTCTATCATAAACGAAAAACAAAACAAACTGCAGGGGAGCAGTTTGTTTTGTTCAAAAGGGGTATTGGGATTAGAGATTAATGAGGTTATCAGGGGGATAACCACGACTTAATTATAACAAACACGATCGAAATAGCAAGAAGAAAATCTTTGGAATTTATGAAAAGTGTAGCGCCAAGATAAAATATAGTATAAAATTACTTCATGGTGTTAAATAAGTGAAATAGCAGCACATTAATCATTTATTAGGGGGTTTGCAAAGATGGAAGTTCTAAAGGTATCGGCAAAATCCAATCCTAACTCTGTTGCAGGAGCTCTGTCCGGCGTTATTAAAGAGTATGGCAAAGCGGAAATCCAGGCTATCGGAGCAGGAGCCATCAATCAGGCAATAAAAGCAGTTGCCATCGCCAGGGGTTTTGTTGCGCCACTTGGTATAGATATAATATGTATTCCTGCATTTATTGAAGTGCTCATCGATGGAGAAGAGAGAACTGCAATAAGGCTGATTATTGAGCCAAGATAATATACTGAAGGAAAATAAGATTGGGAAGAGGGCAAACAATGCAGAACGGTTTATACAAGAATCCCCTGATAGAGAGATATTCCAGCAGGGAAATGTCCGGAATTTTTTCTGCGGATTCTAAATTTATGACATGGAGGGCGCTATGGATCGCTCTTGCTGAAGCAGAAAAGGAACTGGGCCTCGATATAACAGCGGAACAGATCGAGGAACTCAAAGCGAATCAAAACAACATTAATTATGAAGCAGCTGAACAAAGAGAAAAAGAGACAAGACACGATGTTATGTCCCATGTTTATGCTTATGGTCTTCAGTGCCCCAAAGCCAAGGGAATCATTCATTTAGGAGCCACCAGCGCCTATGTGGGTGATAATACGGATATCATCGTTATACGAAAGGCCTTAGATCTCATTAGAATAAAACTGGTCAATCTACTTGATCGTTTAGCCGGTTTTGCTCTCGAGTATAAGGCTTTACCAACCTTAGGATTTACGCATTTTCAGCCGGCGCAGCTTACAACCGTAGGCAAGCGTGCAACCCTCTGGATGCAGGATTTTTATTTTGATTTATTGGATGTGGAAGAGCTGATAGAAGGTCTCACATTGCTTGGGGTCAAGGGTACTACAGGAACTCAGGCCAGTTTTGTTGAGCTTTTTGACGGTGATATGAATAAAGTTAAAAAATTGGAGGATCTGGTTATAGACAAGATGGGATTTAGGGCGGCTATACCTGTTTCAGGCCAGACCTATACGCGCAAAATAGATTTCAAAGTACTTTCCGTGTTAAGCGGAATCGCTCAGAGCGCTCATAAAATGTCCAATGATCTTAGACTGCTTCAGCATTTAAAGGAGATTGAAGAACCCTTTGAGAAAAACCAAATCGGTTCTTCAGCTATGGCCTATAAGCGAAATCCAATGCGCAGCGAACGCATTGCCTCCCTATCAAGGTTTGTGATGAGCAATACCATGAATGCTGCTATGACTGCTTCTACCCAGTGGTTCGAAAGAACGCTGGATGATTCCGCCAATAGAAGAATTGTGATCCCGGAAAGCTTTATGGCCGTAGATGCGGTACTGGATATTTGCATCAATGTTTCTACAGGGCTTGTAGTTCATGAAAAAGTGATTAACCAGCATATCATGAATGAAATCCCCTTTATGGCGACAGAAAACATTATTATGGAAGCAGTTAAAAAGGGCGGAGATAGGCAAGTACTGCACGAAAGCATTCGTCTCCATGCCATGGAAGCAGCAAAAAGAGTAAAAGAGGAGGGTCTTGATAATGATCTGCTTTCGCGGATCGCTGCCGATCCCTCTTTTGGGCTTTCTCCGGAAGGTATACACAAACTAATGTCACCGAAAGATTACATCGGTAGGTCTGAAATGCAAGTGGAAGAATTTATCTATGACTATATTAAGCCGATGATCAGCAAGTATCAGAAAGACATTGGCGGAGAGGTAGAACTTAAGGTTTAGGGAGCAAGCATGTTGAGTGAAATAATAGAGAAAAGCAAAAAAATAGTAATTAA
The DNA here is from genome assembly GCA_038248565.1 of Peptostreptococcales bacterium. GTDB lineage: Bacteria > Bacillota > Clostridia > Peptostreptococcales > Anaerovoracaceae > JBBRXH01. The sequence goes on from JBBRXH010000107.1 coordinate 6,129, forward strand.
GATA
>JBBRXH010000108.1:0-6125 GCA_038248565.1 Peptostreptococcales bacterium
AGGCTCTCATGCCTTCCTTTTGATCCTGGCTGTCAAATAAGGCTGACCAAAGTCTAGATTCATTTTCCATAGCTTCTGCTTTACTGATTTCGTTTCCGTCGTTAATGGATTTTTTTGCCGCCCTCAGGGCAATTGGGGATTTATCGGCAAGTTTTCCTGCCATTTTGAGGGCTTCAGTCATGAGTTCTTCTGTTTTGACCACTTTATTGACTATGCCAAATCGATAAGCTTCATCGGATGTAATTCTGCCGCCTAGGTAGATTAATTCTTTTGCCCTACCTTCACCGATCAGTCTAGGTAGTCGAACTGTTCCGCCTGCTCCCGGCATGATACCGAGATTGATTTCCGGTAGCCCCAGCTGGGCATCTTCCGAAGCGATACGTAAGTCACAGGCTAGAGCCAGTTCGAGTCCACCACCTAGGGCATATCCGCAGATTGCTGCTATGGTAGGCATCTCGATGGTCTCCAGTTTTAAAAATGTCTCTGAAAATAAGAACGCTCTGGCTTCCTTGGCAGTCTTTTCTACCATATCTGCGATATCTGCTCCCGCTGCAAAGTTATGCTCACCGGTTATGATCAGCGCCTTTATATTATTATCCTTTTTAAACAGTTCGAGTTTGTCGTCAATGAGATCGACTATTTCTCTGCTCAAAGCATTGAGCGCTTTGGGTCTGTTAATTTTTATGATCGCTATAGGTCCTTGTATTTCGAGTAAAACTAAATCTTCCATGTTTCACCTCATGCTTTATTATTTAGCTGAATAATCATAGAAGCCCTTCTTTGTTTTTCTACCGTATTCGCCTTTTGCATATCTTGCAACGATGGCAGGGCTTGGTTTGTCTGCCAGGTCTCCAGTCATTTGATATTTTTCTGTGAGTACATCAAATTCAAGATCTATGCCGGTTAAATCCAGCAGTTCAAAGGGTCCCATGGGGTGTCCCAATCCATTTTTAACAGCGATATCGATATCTTCGATTGAAGCAACACCCTGATCCAGCATATAGCAGGCTTCCTTGGTGATAGCACTGTAAATTCTATTGACGACGAAGCCATAAATTTCTTTTTTTACGAGTACCGGGATTTTGTTGATGGCTTTGGCAAATTCGAAAATCGTTTCTACCGTGGCGTCGCTGACGTGGGGTCCCTGTACGACTTCAACCAGCTTCATAATTAGGACTGGATTGAAGAAGTGTACGTTCAGCACGTTTTCGGGATGTTTTACAGAGCCTGCAAATAATGAGCTGACGATATAGGAACTGTTACTGGCATAAATAGTATGATCTGGTGTATATTGATCGATTTCACTGAGTACAGCTTTTTTTGTCTTGAGCACATCTGCCACGGCTTCAAGCACGATGTCCGCGTCTGTGACTGCTGCCTTAAGGTCAGACATAAAAGTGAGTCTGGCTTGGATTTTATCGGCATCCTCCTGAGTCATCTTACCTTTTTCCACATTCTTGACAAACCAGCCGTCGGAAAATTTCTTGGCATTGGCTACGGTTGTTTCTTTTCTTGAATAACATGTTACTTCAAAACCGCTGATCGCTACCTGCATAGCTATTTGATTACCCATCGTGCCTGCGCCAACCATGGCTACTTTTTTAATATTCATCTTAAACTCCCTTCGCTATATTCAATTATTTTTTAAACATTTCAGCTGCAAAAAGTGCTGCGCCAAGCGCTCCCACGATTTGAGGATTTTCAACTACGGAGATTCTCGAGCCTATCTCTTTTTCAAGGGCTGAAACTACACCTTTGTTCAGGGCGACCCCTCCGGTCATCACCACATCCGGCCTGATACCGATTCTGTTTGCAAGTCCGGCTACTCTCTTCGCTACTGCGTGGTGGGCACCTTTCGCTACATTTTCTCTCTTGGCGCCTGCAGATAGCTGGGATATGACCTCGGACTCTGCAAAAACCGTGCAGGTGTTGCTGATGATGATTTCCTTGGTAGACTCCTCGTCCAGACTGGAAAGCATTTCTATATCACAGTCCAGTATTCTTGCCATGACTTCCAGAAACCTTCCGGTTCCGGCAGCACACTTATCATTCATGACAAAATTTTCTACTCTGCCCATATCGTCCAGTCTGATGACTTTGACGTCCTGGCCTCCTATATCGATAACGGTTCTGGCATTTGGCATCAGATGCGCCACGCCTTTAGCGTGACAGCTGATTTCGGTGATTTGCTTGTCTGCATTTGCATAGGTGATCCTGCCATACCCTGTTACTATGGAATAACTGATGTCGTCTCTGCTGATCCCGGCTTTGATCAAGGCGACTTCTATGACTTTTTCCGGGCCCAAAGTCCCTGTCCCTGTATTGACGACAGCCTTGCCGATAATATTGAGCTGTTCATCCAGGACGACTGCTTTCGATGAAGATGATCCAATATCTATTCCTAAAAACATATCTCTTCCTTCCCGCTAACGCGTGATCATCATCTCTGCAAAGGATTGAATTCGTGTCCTGACCTGTTCCGCTGAGTCCATTTGCTGCTCTATTTCCAGATATAGCGTTGGAATCCCTGCAGCTTCAAGTTCCTTTTTATAAATAGGGTAATCAAACTCTTCAGGATCGCAGAACTTCATCATGGACACCACGACGCCATCTGCGTTGTTTTCTCTGACCAGGTCGATCAGTAGCTTTCCTCTGGACTTGGCTTCATCATAAAGGAGTGAACAACTCTGCTCTGCCATTCTGCCTGCCAGCCTCTCTAAGGCTGTGCCTTCTTCGGAAACGCAGGTTCTGAATTGTCTTGATTCATGAGCCAGATCATCGGCTACGAAGATGATATTATTTTGCACGAAGGAATCGAGGAGTGCATCGGGTTCAGCGAGGATCCCGGTAATGACCACCTTGAGTCCGTCAAAGCTTTCTTCAGGAAGCTTTTGAAGTTCTGCCATCAGTTCCTCGATCTGGTCTGTATACGTTTTTTTATCCATGAAGTAGGAAGCCTTGATGATCAGGTGTCTTGTTCTGGCATTAATGGCTTTTGGATAGTTATTGATCAGCTTCACAAAGGCCTGCATGGTCTTTCTATAGTGTTCATAAACAGCGATACTATCGAGAAGATCCGATTCTGTTATAGCTTTCCCGGCTACTTTTTCAAGTTCACCTTGACCTCTTTGGAATTCATCCACCATGTAGTCGAATCCGGCTTTGATTTTTCTGTTTTGGGGATAAACCATAGGGATGAAATAGGGTTTAGGTACTGCGGTTTTCCAGTTCTCGCAGATGCATTTAAGGGTATCACAATATGCAGGCATAATGATTGCGGCCAGGATATCGTAGGTGCCTTTCATGCCCAGTTCTACATTAGCCCGCATAATTGAGCAACAGAAGCTTTGCAGGTATTTATCCGCTAATTTGATTTCCGTCTGACCGCCCCATAGTCCCACAGGCAGCATGCCCGCGGCGTAGACGATTTCTTCCGGCGTATAGTAAGGGAAACACCCCACTGCCTTTTTCCCGGTTTCCTTTATTGCTTTCACTACTGCCTTAGCAGGATATTTAGCGATTTCTTCAAAGTTTGCTATAAGTTCATTCGTGCGGTTCATCATCCATCTATCCTTTCTTTCCTGTTTTCTTCCATCATCTCTTTCAATGCCTGTATTCTGGTCTCATACTGCGCCAGTGAGAAGGCTCTTGGATCTGTCTGGTCACCGTCAAAGATCACTGAAGGTACGCCTGTCCTTTCATGGACTCTACGCTGGACTTCAAAGGTACGAAAGTCCATGAGCTTGCAGCTTCTGTTGGAATGAAAAACAATGCCGTCCAGAGAGAATTCTTCAACGATTTTTACGATATTATCGGTGCCATAGTCCAAATTGCGATTAACATAGTTGGAGCTATAAGCTCTGGCCATACCATCTAAGTCGTCGCTGTCATAGACGATGGTCCAGGAGTCTGGATAAGTTGAAGTCACCATATTGATGCCGTTCTTCTTAAGCACTTTGTAGGTATCAGCCAGGTAAGGCCAGCAGGCAATGCCGTCCCACATAACTCTGTATTTTTCTTCCGAATCTTTCCAGGGCCCTTCGTCACGGTCAATTTTGCCCTGCAATTCTTCAGCCCACAATTTGAATATATCCAGCCCTTCCTGTTTTCCTCTCATGCAAACGATAGCCGCCATATAGTTGAACAGGTCGAATCCGTTAAGCGGTGAAGGCTTGGCCATTGCCAGAGCAGTTGCCTTCTTCCACCATCTTTCTGTTTCGGATGATATTTTCATAATTTCTTTAAATTTATCGTGATCGAATTTTTTACCGGATATTTGTTCCAGCTGCAAAATGGCATGGTCAAACTGACCTCTGATATACTTTACGCTGTGGTCTGGAACTTCATAGGTATGGTTAAAGGGCATATCAAACAGTATCATTGGAATATTAAGTTCCTTGGCGATGTTTTCATACCACTTTATTACCGTATTGCAGATATTATTGCAGCAAAAAATAAAATCCGGCAGGGGAATATTCCCAGCTACGCTGTCCTGAATATTCATATAGCCGAGATTAACTCTGGCATATGAACATAAATCCGTAGAATAGCCGCCGCCCTCCGAATAGTCAATAAACTCCTGAGCGCATTTCCTTGCGCCAATTGCTGCCGCATGGTTTTCAGGATAAACGACTTTAATGCCCATGGTTTCAAGCAGTTCCTGTGGGGCAATCGATGTCGACCAGGCTACAAGTTCTCCGGCCTTTTTTGCTTCCAGTGCTTCTTCATAATGCCTGGCGAGTTCGCGGCCTAATAAGTCCTTTGAAGAAATCTTCTGCTTCATAAAATAACGCTCTCCTTTTGCATAGCATTCTGCTGTCACTCTTACACTCTTAGTTAAATGCAATATGTATGCCAACGCCCAATTGAGACTCAAAAAAAGGGAAAGACCAGTGAAAAGCCGCATTTTAAAGCATTCGCAGTCTTTTATTCTGGTCTTATTTTTGTCACTTTTATCTAGGGCTATGCATCAGTGCATCAGTTTTGCATTTTCTCATCGTTCGCTGAGACTAACCCGTATTTTTTCATTTTTCTTACCACCGTAGACTGATCGACATGCAGGGCCTGGGCAATTTTTCGGGAAGATTTATACTTCTCCTTGGCCTTCTGCAGAAGATTCTTTTCCACCTGCTCGATAGCCTTTTCCAGGGGCATGATTTCCATGTCCAGCTTGCCGGCAGTCTTTGCCTTCTCGGATTCCTGAGGTTTCTTATGCCAGGGCAGGTCGTTGACCTGAAGAAATTCGTTATTGCTGACGATTACCATATTCTCCATCATGTTTTTTAACTGCCTGATGTTACCCGCCCAATTGTAATCCTCCAGCTCTTTAATGACATCATAGGTCAGCTTTTTACTCTGCCCGTATTTTACATTGAAGGACTGTAAAAAATGCAAGGCCAAAGGAGCGATATCCTGGACGCGGTCCCTTAGAGGAGGCACTTTTATCTGTATGACATTAAGCCTATAAAACAGGTCTTCTCTGAATTCTTTGGTTTCTATCCTGCTTTCAAGATCCTTGTTGGTGGCCGCAATGACGCGAACATCTATAGGGATCGGTTTTAGCGATCCTACCCGGTTTATCTCTCTGTTTTCCAGCACACGAAGCAGCTTAACCTGAAGATTGGGGGACATCTCTGCTATTTCGTCAAGGAAAATCGTGCCGCCCTCAGCAACTTCAAACAGTCCCATTTTGCCTTCCCTTGAAGCTCCGGTAAAGGCTCCCTTTTCATAACCAAACAGTTCGGATTCCAGAAGCTGTTCAGGAATCGCCCCACAGTTGATGACAATGAATGGTTTATCGTTTCTGATGCTTTTAGTATGAATATATTTAGCGACTTCTTCCTTGCCGACCCCCGATTCACCTAGAATCAGAACCGTTGCGTCAAAATTGCTCACCTTAAGCGCTAATGAAAATACTGCTTTAATAAATTCGCTGACGACTACGATATTGCCGCTCTGGCCTTTTTTATAGCTCGTCTCAGAAAGATTATTAAAGTAAAGCTTCTCCATCTCCTTGGCTTTCAATAATTCTTCACGGAGTTCATAAATTTCCGATATATCTCTTGCGTTGACAACAACCTCTTTGACTTCACCATTCTTGTCGAAGATCGGCGTCCCTGTTACTA
>JBBRXH010000109.1:0-6116 GCA_038248565.1 Peptostreptococcales bacterium
GAAATGCTGCTCAAACTAAGCTGAAAGACCAGGGTGAAGACCAAAGCGGAAACCAATATCCGCTTGACTTTGAATCGACGGGTTATAGTTTTCAAACGCAGTTCCTCCTTCCTTTGACGTCCTTTAAAGAAGAAAGGACGACTCTTTGGCTATAGGGATGAATGCTGAATTCTATTGTTAATTCGATTGTACTCTCTATGATAAAGATGTCAACAGACCGGAATGCACAAAATATGGCTATAGGATCTTATTTGGTCTATAATAAATAAAAAGCAGTTTGCGTGGAGGTGATTTATGCAGGGGTATCTTCAGATCATGGGAAGCGCGGTGGCTGTCTATATTTTTCTGATCAATGCGCTACTAGAGTAACTTTCTTTTCGTTTCCCAAAGCTGGAAAAATGGATACAAGGAGAACCCCTTATCCTCTATCGACGTGGGCACCAAAATCATAAAATAGCAGAACAACTGCACAATAAAGGAGGACAAAATGATTAATCGCGACATGATGAAAAAACAATTTGAACTGGAGTTAAAGCAATTCGAAGAAACACACCAGAAATCAAAAGCACTTTATTTGATCGCTAAGGATAATTTGCTTCAGGGGGTACCTTTGAACTGGATGGTACGCTGGATGGGCGGTTTCCCGGTGTCGGTTGAGGAGGCCAAAGGTGTTCATTTTACTTGTGCAGATGGACACGAATATATTGACTTTTGTTTGGGCGATACTGGATCACTTGTCGGGCATGCGCCGGAAGCGGCAGCAAAAGCAATAAATGAACAATTTAATAAAGGAGCAAGCTTTATGCTTCCAACGCAGGATGCAATTTGGAATGGACAGGAGCTTCAACGCAGATTCGGCATGAAATACTGGCAGTTTGCAACAAGTGCAACTGATGCCAATAGATTTGCGCTGCGTCTGGCCCGCAAAATAACTGGCAGAACAAAAATTCTTGTATTTAATTGGTGTTACCATGGAACAGTAGATGAAACCATTGCATCTCTGGCAGCCGACGGAAAAACTGTTTCAAGGATTGGCAACATCGGACAGCCTGTTGAATTATCCCAAACAACCAAGGTTGTAGAATGGAATGATATCGAAGCGCTTGAAGAAGCATTAAAGGACAGAGACGTCGCGGCAGTTTTGGCGGAACCAGTCATGACTAATATTGGGGTTGTATTTCCTGATCCCGGGTTTCATAAAGCAATGAGAGAGTTGACAGAAAAATATGAAACAATATTGATTATAGACGAAACGCATACAATGTGCGCAGGAGTCGGTGGATATACCAAGGAGAATAGATTGGAACCGGACATGGTAACCTGTGGGAAATTCCTGGCATCTGGGATTCCGGCAGGCGCTTATGGATTCAGCGAGGAATTTGGTCAAAGGGCAATCAAAGTAATCGAAGCTGAATACGGCGTCGCCAAAGGTATTGGTGGAACGCTTGCGGCAAATGCTCTAACCATGGCTGCCATGAGAGCGACACTTAGCGAGATCCTGACTGAAGAGTTTTATTCCAGAAATACACCATTGGCAACCCGTTTCAATGAAGGGGTGGAGAAAACGATCAAGGAATTTGATCTCCCCTGGAGTACAACACAACTTGGTTGCCGAACCGAATACATATTCAAAAAGCAAGCTCCTAAAAATGGTATGGAGGCCTATCTGGCTAAAGATCAGGGCCTTGACTGGTATATGCATCTTGCTTGCTTAAATCGCGGTATACTGATGACGCCCTTCCATAATATGGCGCTTATATCCAGTGCGACGACTGAAGCCGACATTGATAGGCACACGGAAGTATTTAGGGAAGTTGTCAGCAACATCTGCAGCATTGTTTAAAGGTTTACAGGGAGGTGTTTTTATATGAACAGTTTTATTAATTTTGAAAATCAGATATGCGTTGTGACCGGTGCGGGAAGCAGGGATGGCATCGGCTTTTGTACCGCTGAAATTTTAGGCGAGCTTGGCGGTAAAATCGCCATTATAGCTACAAGTGAGAGAATATTTGAGCGTGTTTCCGAATTAATGGAAAAAGGTATTACGGCAAAGGGGTACACTGCTGACCTCATGGATCGGGGACAAGTCGAAAGGGTTATCGCTGCTATAAAAAAGGATTTCGGGACCATTGATGTCCTAATCAATAATGCCGGGCTCGCTCAGAACGGCCGAAAGGATCATTCTGACAATTTAGCCGATCTGTCTTATGAAGATTGGGATCTGACCATCAACAGAAATCTGACCATCACATTTAATGTCATAAAAAATGTTCTCCCTATTATGAAGGCGAATAATTACGGCAGAATCGTCAATGTGTCTTCTGTAACGGGCCCCGTCGTCAGCACATCTGGCGATACGGGATACGGGGCTGCAAAAGCTGCCGTAAATGGCATGAGCCGAGGCCTTGCCATTGAAGTTGCCAAAGATAATATTACTGTAAACAATGTGCTCCCGGGATGGATTAAAACTGCCGCCCAATCGCCCAGAGGCGCCGAGGGTGGCAAAAATACGCCCCTTGGCAGAAGCGCCGCTCCCTGTGAAGTTGCTAATGCTGTTGTCTTCCTAGCCTCCAGAGAAGCTTCTTATATTACGGGCCAAGATCTTATAGTCGATGGCGGAAACGTCATTCAGGAATACAAGGGTTCGGATTTCTTTTAAGAGCATAATCAAGAACAGTAGAAAGGATAATGGTATGATCAGAACTTTAGCTGCCCCTAATAAGTATTTTCAGGGGCCCGACATTTTAAAAAGCCTTTTTACCTACATTGGATATATTGGGAAACGTTTCCTTTTGTTATCCGATGAAACAGTTTATGAAATCGTTAAAGATAAAGTGGCGTCTGGGTTTAAGGATAGTCAGGCAGAATGGGAGTTTGTATTATTTGGCGGTGAGTCTACTCAGGGAGAAGCTGATAGGATTTCAGCCATTGCACTAGGAAAAAACTATGACGGCATCATAGGCATTGGCGGAGGAAAGGTTATGGATACCGCGAAACTGGTTTCGGATATCTGCGGGCTTCCTATAGTTATTATTCCAACGGCTGCAGCTACTGATGCGCCTTGTAGCGCCATGTCTGTCGTCTACGATGAAAACGGTACTTTCGTAGTTTCGAAAAGAATGAAAAGGAATCCCGATGTGGTGCTTGTGGATACGCAAATTATTGCTAATGCTCCGCTCAGGACATTCATTGCCGGCATCGGTGATGCCTTTGCGTGTTACTATGAAGCCAGAGCTTGTAAAAAAGCAGGAGCACAAAACTATACCGGCGGAATTGGAACGGAAGCAGCATTTGCCATGGCGGAGCTCTGCAATAAGATGCTATTAGAAAATGGTGTGGAAGCTAAAAATTCAGTGGCGAATAAATGTTGGAGCCTGGCGCTGGAAAAGACCATTGAAGCGAATATATACCTGGGTGGCGTTGGATTCGAAAATAATGGCTGTGCCATAGCCCACGGTGTCTACAACGGAATGACGGCTGTGATCAAACCGTTCAAAGCCATGCATGGTGAAGCGGTCGCGGTTGGGACCCTGATACAGTTGGCTGCTGAAAAAATAGATGAAAAGGAATATGAAGCGATTATTCGCTTCTTCAGGGAGGTTGGATTGCCAACCAATCTGGAAGGATTAGGCATTGAAAACGCGACGGACGAGCTGATCAGAAAAGTTGCAGAATCTAGCTGCAAAGTCGGGTCCAATGTACATAAAATGCCCTTTGAAGTAACGCCGGAATTGCTATTTAATGCAATTAAAGTCGTTCAGGATAGGGAAATATATTGAGTTTAAACTATCGATTTTCAAAAGTCGCATTAGGGTGCTTTATTTTAGACGATAAGCTGAATTAGGCTGTTATAGTATAAAATTAATGAGGGGAGTCACGATATGGGTAGAAGAACATATATTAGTGCACGCGTAAAGGAAGGCTTAACGAAGTCAGAGGCTAGAGCTCTTTTTAAGGGTGCAGGGTTTACGGATGAAGAAATCAGAAGACCTTTTATTGGCGTTGCTAATTCTTGGACAAATTACTTTCCAGGGCATAACCATTTAGATAAATTAGGTCAGGCTGTAATGGACGGAGTTCTTATGGCAGGGGGTACGCCAATGGCTTTCCATACGATTGCCATTTGTGATGGCATATCAATGGGAACAGATGGTATGAAATTTTCACTTCCAAGCAGAGAGTTAATTGCAAACTCTGTTGAGAGTATTGCGCAGGCAAACGCTCTCGACGCAATGGTTTTGGTTGCAAGCTGTGATAAGATTATACCGGGAATGATCATGGGGGCTTTAAGAGTCAATATTCCAACAATAATAATCACGGGTGGACCTATGCTGCAAGGAAAGTTTCAGGGAAAACCAATTAAAATACGTTCCGCTTCAGAATTACCCGGAACTTTAGTAATGGGAAACTTTGCTGAAGAAGATTATCATCTGCTTGAGGATGAATATTGTTCCGGTTGTGGATCCTGTGAAGGCATGTTCACTGCTAACTCAATGGCATGCATGAGTGAGGTGCTAGGAATTGGCCTCCCCGGGAATGGAACTGTGGCAGCCGTTAAAGCGAGACGGACTCGCATGGCAAAAGAAGCTGGGATGAAAATCATGGACTTGCTTGAAAATAATGTAAAGCCGTCTGATATTATTACAAGAGAATCAATAGAAAATGCAATGGTCCTTGATATGATGCTTGGTTGCTCTACGAATACTGTTTTGCACCTTCCGGCTATCGCACGTGAGCTTGACATAAAAATTGACCTGTCCGATTTTGACAGGGTAAGTAAAATGACGCCTCAGATTGTAAAACTAAACCCAGCCAGTGATTACGTTATGGAGGATTTGGATGATGCAGGCGGAGTATCGGCTGTTATTAAGATCGGCATTGAAGCAGGCCTTATTAACCCTAATGCACTATCTATCACTGGAAAAACCATAGGTGAAAATGTTGCCAACGCACAGGTATTTGATTCTGATGTTATTAGGCCAATACAAAGTGCTTATTCAAAAGAGGGCGGGCTTAGAATAATTGACGGGAACCTTGCACCTTTGGGTGCTGTAGTAAAAACCGGCGGTGTAGATCCGAAAATGTTTCACCATATTGGTCCAGCAAGGGTTTTTGACTCTGAAAGTGATGGTATGAAAGCACTATTAGACGATAAAATTAACAAAGGCGACGTTATGGTCATCAGATATGAGGGCCCAAAAGGTGGCCCGGGTATGCAGGAAATGCTTACCATCACCGCCTATATTAGTGGGACAAACAGAGATGCGGATATCGCCTTAATTACTGATGGACGATTCTCAGGTGCGAGTAGAGGTGCTACGATAGGGCATATTGCTCCGGAGGCAGCTCTTGGTGGTCCTATCGCATTGATTGAAGAAGGAGATTTGATTGAAATCGATTTGAATAAAAGAACGATAAATTTATTGGTGGATGATAATGAGTTCGCAGAAAGAAGAGTCAATTGGGTTTGCCCACCACCAAAGGTTACCAGAGGCTGGCTAGCTCAATATGCAAAATTGGTAGGGCCAGTTTCAGAAGGGGCTCCGCTTATCGTTTAACAAAAGCTCACCAAAAGAAGAGCTTTTATTATATGGTGAGGCATGAGGGACTTTGCGGCCACTTCGTGTCCGCCGCCTTCATCCTTGCGGATTCAGACCGTACGGCTAAAAACAGCATGCCATGCTGTTTTCCATACGCCGTACGCCCTTGCGGGTTCTCGTCCCTCACTTGTGTAAAATAAAGAACAGGATACCATTAAAAGGCATCCTGTTCTTTATGGTGAGGCATGAGGGACTTTGCGGCCACTTCGTGTCCGCCGCCCATCGCAGCCTTTTCCAGGCTGCTCGGCCCACTCGCTGCAAAATAGCTCACTGAGCTATTTTGCAATCCTCGTGCCCTTGCGGGTTCTCGTCCCTCGCTTGTGTAAAATAAAGAAAAGGATACCATTAAAAGGTATCCTGTTCTTTATGGTGAGGCATGAGGGACTCGAACCCCCAACCGACAGATTCGAAGTCTGCGACTCTATCCTTTGAGCTAATGCCCCATGTGCACGAATTCTATTATAAACAACGGTGGGGGATAAATCAAGGAGAACCTTGCAATTTTAGATGACTGGA